>JBDXGY010000005.1:300000-380890 GCA_039989895.1 Hyphomicrobiales bacterium | reverse complement strand
CGTTGCTGGCTCCATTGTTGCAGAGGATGACGATTTTAGTACGACGCCATTCGATAATACGGGTGGTACGACTGCGACTGTTTTGACGAACGATAGGTTAAACGGCGCACTTGTCTCGACTGATGGTTCTCAAACAGCAATCTCTATAACCGATGCTGATGGCCTGACCGGTGTGACCATTGCTGATGACGGTGTCATCACCGTTCCAGCGAACACGACGCCGGGCACGTATAACGTTGCCTATCTGCTTGTCGATGGAAATGACGCTACGCTAACAGATCCTGCTGTTGCGACAATCGTCGTTGCTGGCTCCATTGTTGCCGAGGATGATGATTTTAGTACGACGCCATTCGATAATACGGGTGGTACGACTGCGACTGTTTTGGGCAACGATACGTTAAACGGTGCGGCTGTTGCGACTGATGGTTCTCAAACCACTATCGTTATTACGAATGACGGTGGTCTGACAGGTGTGACCATTGCTGATAACGGTGTCATCACCGTTCCCGCGAACACGACGCCGGGCACGTATAACGTTGCCTACCAGCTTGTCGATGAAAATGACGTTACGCTAACAGATCCAGCTGTTGCGACAGTGGTATTTGGTGCAATTGTCGCTGCGGATGATGACTTTAGTGGTGCACTGATTAGCAGCAGTGTTGGCGGCACGACGTCGACTGTTTTGGCAAATGACACGCTTAATGGTTCTTCCGTTGCAACCGATGGTTCTCAAACCACTATCGCTATTACGAATGACGGTGGTCTGACAGGTGTGACCATTGCTGATAACGGCATCATCACCGTTCCCGCGAACACGCCTACAGGCGCTTACAATATTGCCTATCTACTCACTTCTGAAGCGAATGCTGCGCTTTCCGATCTAGCTATCGTGACAGTGATCGTTGCCGATAACCTTGGCCTCGTATCAGCGGTTGAAGGTCAATTAAGAACAACGCTTCGAGATAATCTGTCGGTTACTCTGACAGAGCAAAGTCAGCGCATAAGCGACTATGCGAGAAGTGGTCTTGAGCGCCTTCAAAGTCACGACAATCGGTCTGAAGCACAGTGTGCTGTGGCAGCGACACTTCGTGCACAGTTCATCCTGTTTGACACCAATAAGGCGCTTATAAAACCTGAAAGTGAAACTGCACTTGATGACATAGCTGCAATTCTCGCTTCCTGTCGCGGTAGTTCTTTTGAAATCGCAGGACATACCGATAACGATGCATCTGAAGACTACAACACAGCTCTCAGTCAACGTCGTGTGGATGCGGTCTTGGTTGCATTGCGGGAGCGTGATGTTGATACCTCGGGCTTTGTCACAAAAGGCTATGGTGAATCACAACCAATCGCGCCTAATGACACAGCAGAAGGCAAAGCCCGTAACCGTCGGGTTGAGTTTAATGTTATTGAAGGCGAGAGCATCGCTTCTTCCTACAGAGCTTGTCACGATGGCGCCTCCGCTCCACGCCGTAGTTTCAATGCGAGCGCCGATGAAAATGGTGTGGCGTTAGATGGTGATTTCCAGCATCAGACTTTTGATTGCGCAACAAACCGTTGGTCAATATTCGAAGGCTCATTGGGGTATACTGAAACCGAAAGTGGTATCGAACAAGGTTCGATCAACCTTTCTTACCGCCGCGAAAAGCTTTTCAATTCAGATCGCTTGGGTGGCTTCTTTGTTGGTGCTTTTGGATCACACAGTGACGTCGACACAACGGCAACAGGTTCGATTAATGGAGCAGGGGTGAATGCTGGCTTCTACGGAGCACAAAAACTGGCGAGTGGTTTGTTTGTTGACGGACATCTTGGTGTTGCAACAGGTTTCCAAGATTTTGATCTGGCATTCGATACGGCTCTGGGCGAAATCGATACATCAGGCCGTCAACACTATTTCGCTGGGTTTGCTGGTGTGGCCCTGTCAGGTGAAGTTAAACACGACAACCTTTCAGTGAAACCGCGCATCGGCATTAATTATGCAGCCTCACCGGGAAGCGATGTTGATGTGACCGCCGCATTGGGCAACATAACAGAAAACGGTACGATTGAATTAGAGACGCTCAGTGGTGGTTCGGCTTTTGCCGAAGCGCGTTTTGCAGCAGCTTTCAATGACAACCGCAGCGAAATTGCGCTTACGCCAAGGGTCGCCTGTTTCCAATCGCTTGGCGCGTTTGATGACCAATGTAGTTTTGGTGGTGCCCTTGAACTCTCTACGTTGGAAGTGTCTGACGAGTTTTTATACTCGATTGAATTGGCAGGCGAACAAGCAAATGACTTCTCGCGACTTACACTGTCTGGCAACGTATCCAAAGCTCTTCGTCTTGGAACAGTGAGCGCAACTGCTGGTATTGATGGCAAAGGTAATCAACGGTTGAACCTTGGATATAAATTGAAGTTTTAAATAGAGCACATCTCTCAAAGCACCGGTTGAATGTCTGCGCCCCCTAAAACTGTGCCCCTATTCGTTTCGTTCAGGAGTGTGGACTTGATGGTAAGGGCAGAGATATTCAGACGAAGAGTTGCTGCGTGCGGGTGAATCATTTCCCTCGAACAACGCAGGGATGGACCGAGGGAGTTATCTGAGATGAAGGTGCTTAGGCACTGCACTATATTGCCGAGTTGGGTTCAAAGCGGAAATTACGGGTGCAGCATCATTTTCTGATACTCATCATCACTCCCGGCCCATAGCTGCCGTTTAGACAATTATACAATCGCGATTGTAGCTTCCCAAAAGCGGTCAATCGATTTCCTGAATAAGTAGCGACACTAGACTTCGGCAATGCGGACAAACTTGCCGTTGGTTTTTCTGTCATCAAAGCCGAAGCGTCTTTCAGGAATCTTATGTAAACAATAAATGTTTATTAAATAGGCCTTCATACCAAAATATTTAAAAAACATCCGCGCTACTTCCGTAGCGCGGATGTTTGTTTTGTAAAATTACTTTATGCTTTCCGCGGTCACTTTGTAGATTTCTCCCGCATCAACAGAAACGTAAAGCGCGTTATCTGGGCCCATGACGAGACCACGAAATCTCTCCGAGAACCCGAGAGGCATCTGCGTGATTCCATTGATACCCAAGCCGCCAGGAGTAATGCTGATCATGTCAATTCTTGAGCCTTCTGGCGTGTCACCAAAAGCGATACCCATGATGCCCACCGCCAAGCGACCCTCATAGATGCCCCAATTTTTGCCTTTTAGGAAAGCCGCAGAGCCGGTGCCTTGAGAAAACCCATTGTTGTTCCATGTAGCTGGCATCAAATCTTTGAAGCGCGTGTCACTCATCGGGGTGTACGCAGCACGTATGGCTGGGTCCACTGCCTCCTGCTGATTTGGCTCGTACCCACAATATTGATCCGGGCACTCACTTCTGCCACCTGTGTTCTGGGCGGGATCCCAACCGGCATTACCTCCGTTCACAAGCGCTGTGATTTCATCATTATGCCATGGACCATGTTCAGCCGTGAACGCTTTGCCATCGCTTGGTCGGAAATCTATGCCTTGAACGTTCCTGTGCCCGTAAGTGTATATGCGCTTGTCAAAGCCTTCGGGAGGATTGTTGTCAGGGTGAGCATTACCGTCCGCATCGATCCTCAGAACTTTACCACACAATAATGTGCCATCCTGCGGGCAAACCCCTCTGTGACGATCACCACCAGCTACCCAGAGATAGCCGCCCGGTCCAACGCGGATTCTACCGCCGTTATGGGCGCCCGGCCCACCAAACGGTTGATCGGATTCGAATGGTTTATATTGAATATCCTTAACGATATCAGTTCTATCAGAGACGCTTTTGAGGTCGTCGCTGACCTTGAACTTCATCACGATGTTGCCGTCGCACTTTTCAAAATTGGTCTTGCAGCCATCTCCGTGATACTTATTTGAGGCCGAGTAAACGAAAAGGATGCGGTTCTTCGCGAAATCTCTATCTGGTACCACACCAAGCATACCAGCTTGTCCATCACAAAAAAGGTCACTACCGCTATTAGCGAAGCCGGTGGCATCCTTCATTCCATACAAACCATTCACGGTACCATCTTTATTCCTTACAGAAAGACCGTCACATTTTTCAGTAAAGAACATCGTACCGTCTGGCAAGAAAGCCATATCCCAAGGAGCATCCAGTCCTTCCAAGACAACCGATGAAGTGATCTTTGGTACGTCCATGGCTCCTTTGTGACCATCTGCCTGAGCAGCTAAAGGCATTACGGAAATTAAGGCAGACGCCATGACCCCCGTAGATAAATTCTTAAATACATTCTTCATTTTTCTCTCCCTCTTCATTGTCGCACTTGGTACTTGGCATCTTTCAAATACGTCGCCAAATTTATAATTTCCTGTAAGCATTCAATTTGGCAGTCGTATATGAAATCTTTTCGCCGGATACTTTTGCAAACTGGCTGCATCTTTTCCGCCTGGTCAGTGACAAGAAAAACAAAGTCTTCTTGTATCTGATTTAACCCAATGCCATGTCAGCACTGAACGCAGTCTGAGGAGAGATTAACGTCGCTAAAACCAATAATGTATTGGAAGATCTTAACGAAACAAGCATCCCCAAATTCTGCAACTGTTATTAGTGTTGTCAGTGGCGGCAAAAGATGCATCGCAATTCCCACCGAAACGGAACACCAAGGCTTGCAGGGTTAAACATCCAAACCCTTGAGTCAAGCTGCTGCACGATTGGCAATGGGTGCCTAGATCTTTTCACGCAGTTGGTGCCGGTTGATATGAACGTCGAAGCTCTATGAGTTCTTAGGCTCTGGCATTTAGCAAGAATTGGACTTACGAGACTCTCACGACCGCTTCACCCGCTGAACTCACTGTGACAAGTCCAAAGAGCTCTTAGCTAAATATTAAGTCAACATTCTACAATTCGCTCTGGGCCATCTTTGACATCTGTACTGTTGATTTAGCATCCAGCTTCGACAAGCACCTCATAGTAACAATGGGCTCGAAGCTGCCGTTGAAATATTATGCGACTATCGTTTCAACCAGCGTGGTTTCGCATTCCATGAATAGATTTCATGCTTGGGGTTTTCATGCCATCCAATATTGAAGGTATTGTCTTTGGCGAAGGATGCCAAGCAGTGGTAGGGTAGATGGTGATCTATCCATCAAGCTAGGTCTTGCCATGTTTCGAGATGGGCTCTGCCTTCTCACATGCCGTTCGGTAATCAACACCAGAAAGCCGCTCTATTCAGTTCTCTTTTCCTGCTAACTTTTGGAGAGCTTTAGGAACACGCCTACGAAGCTTCCAACCCTTATTGTCTTTTCTCAAATACTGTTGTTTAGGCATGTCGTTCATGCCTGAGGTGTACCACTTTGCAAGAAGAAGCCATTAAAAAAATAATGATTTTTATCAAAATCAATGACTTAAGGAATTTTTGGTAGCGGGAGAGGGAAATGATGCTCATAAGCATAACATACTGATTTTATTGATCTTTGTAAATCATAATGTGTACCCATGTGTACCACTTGTAAGTTTTTCAAGCAAATAACTTTGCTTTTCAAGCCGGACCTTTAGGAGCTTCGCATTTTAACGCTGGATGGCTCAAAGGGGGGATTGCGGACCTTCGCTGCGTTTGCGACAGAAAGTATGAAACGTCGAAAAGCGGACTTTGACTACGAACATCGACAGTCAGGCAAAGATGGTCCGGGATTACCCCTTGGTCTTGTGCCATCATTGATGGTTTTAAAGATGTGTTGGCTCAGTTGCAGCGGCACCGCGAAGACCTGCCAAAACACACTAATCTTCTCTTCTCTTCTCTTCTGTGGAGTGGCGTTTGCGTGTTTGACGAGGGATATCTTTAACCAGAACATCAGCCGCCGCCTCATGGTGCGCTGTTTTCTTTCTCATCACAATTCTTTAGCGGATCATGATGAGCGAGAAACCCTCCTATATCAATTCAAACTAGATGCTCCATACGCGTTGATGATAAACATAGACCACTGCGCACTGGGATGGTCTGGGCCGTGTCAGCTGCAATGGTGATAAGAATTTAAAAAGGTAATTATAAAGGGTAAGGGCCGTGCCTTACATCACAACAGAAGAGCCCAGCCTTTAGCAAAACATTTACTACATTCTCAATCGATAACCAGAAAACGTGTCTGTGTAACTAGTATTAATCATTCTCTGATAGATTTGTAACTAACTTTAAGTTTAAATGGTATTTGATTTTATGCGGTTCTTGAGGGCATTTTTGAAAGATTCAAGCGGGAGCTTGACTATAATTATGTCCGTTGGGATTGTCATTCTTATTGGTGCTCTAGGCGGGGCGGCGGATATAGCTGCACTCCATCAACAAAAATCATCTTTACAAGGCGCCGCTGACGCAGCTGCTCTCGCCAGTGCTAATGAATTAGGCTTGGCAAGTACAAACAAAGATGACATCAAAGCGATAGCTAAACAATACGTTTCCGCCAACTTCCGTGATGCAGATATGATCACTGCAGGAGGCCCAACGACACTTGAAATTGACGTCGAAGTCGACCTTGATGCCAAGTGGGTTACCGTTGATGTAGCTTATGAATGGACCCCATTCTTTGCGCACCTTATAAGTGATAATGTCACCCCTGTGATGGCATCCTCTACCGCTTCTTTAGCTGGCAACCAAAGTATTTGTGTGATTGCATTAGATCGAAAAAATGACGGATCTTTGCTGATGAGTGGTACATCAACAATAATGGCAAATGACTGTGGTGTGTATGCAAATTCAATTTCTACTGTAGGCCTGAATCTTCAGGATCCAGACGCTTTCTTGGAGGCTGCATCGACATTTACGTCAGGTGGATTTGCAGGATTTGAAGATAACTTTAAACCAATGCCGGTTACTGATAGTCCTCCGATTGATGACCCATTGATAAATCGAGAGTATCCGGAAATTGATGGCTGTATTCCTGAGAACACAAATATATTCTTATCGACTGGGGAAGCGAAACAAGATCCACGCTATCAAGGAGGAGTTCTTACATTTACGCCTGGTACATATTGCGATGGGTTAAGGGTTATCGGGAAGCTGGAAGTTAAATTCGAACCGGGCATTTATGTTTTCAAAGATGGGCCGATAGAAATTACGGGTAATGCGACAATTATAGGCGAAAACGTCGGTATGTTTTTCACCGGAGACACATCAACTTTTTCTTTCACCGGATCAAGCCAGGTGAGTCTGACTGCACCAGATGAAGGTCCGATGGCCGGCTTACTGTTTTTCGAAGACAGAAATTCGCCTCTTAACCGTAGTTTTAGGATAGAAACAAAAGACGCTGAACGTTTTGAGGGTACTGTTTATCTTCCACGAGGAAAGTTCATCATTGATAAGGCAAGCAGATTAGGCCAGCAATCGAACTGGACCGCCATAATTTCGCATCAAATTGAGACTGGTGATGGGCCTGAACTTGAAATTAATGCCGATTTTAACGCGTCAACGATTCCTGTGCCAGAAGGCCTGGTGCCTGCCTCCCGACAGCCCATATTAATTAGCCGCAAGGGGATTTAGGGCTGTTCGCGATGATAACAGAACAAAAATCTGCACAAAATGGGCGTTATCGCGATAGTCTACATATTAGACTCTCGGTCGTCCTTGGTGCCTTGATATTTGTGTCGATGATGGTCTCCTTCACGGTACTTTCTTACTTCTCTTTTGAGCGAGAAATCATAACAAAGAGAAATGCCTTGCGGGGTGCTGCCATCGTTTTTTCGGCGCCAATCGCGGACGCCATGATTGAAGATAATCTCGCCGGTGTTCAGCGCATTTTAACGGGAATTGGACGATTTGATCAATTCAAGTTCGCTTCTGTTTTCGATCAAGAAGGCAACCCTTATGCTGAAGTTGGCTATCAAGCGATTTTGAAGCAAGATAATAGGAAATTAAAGGGAGAATCTATTTCTAATTTTCTACTTCATGATGATTTATGGGTAGAAGAAGAAATTCGGAAATCTGGCTCCGTTATAGGCCATGTCCGTCTGCTCTCAGATATTTCGTCCATTCGCTCTGGTTTGATCAACAACCTGTTTTTTACCTTAGCAATTGCTGTTGGAGCGTCACTCCTCACAATCCTACTCTTAATGCGGTCCATCCGCCTATTGACCCAACCTATACGCACACTGTCTGCATTCATGCAAAAGGTAGGCTCAACCCAGATTTATTCAACTCGCACAGAAGAAAAGACCAAGGGTGAAATTGGTATTTTAGAGCAGTCTTTTAATGGGATGCTAGAAGGTATTGAGAGCCGGAATGACGCTTTGCTCGATTATCAACATACCCTAGAAGATAAGGTTGCAGATCGAACGCAAGAATTGACTGTTGCTAAAAATGAAGCGGAAACAGCTAACGCTGCTAAATCAGAATTTTTGGCGACGATGAGTCATGAAATCAGAACGCCGATGAACGGCATGCTTGTGATGGCTGAACTGCTGACGACAGCAAACCTTCAGCCAAAGCAACAAAGATACGCCGATGTTGTTATGAAATCAGGACGAAGCTTACTCACGATCATCAATGATGTTCTCGATTTTTCAAAAATTGAATCTGGGAATTTGGATCTTGAATCTATCCCAGTAAATATTCGTGCCTTTAGTGAAGATGTGATGTCGCTTTTTTGGCAAACAGCGCAAGAAAAACAACTGGATATTGCTTGCTATATTGCACCCAGTATTCCCGATGAGATTGAAGGTGATCCGGTGCGCCTCAATCAAATATTGAGCAATCTGGTCAATAATGCGGTTAAATTCACGGAATCAGGGCATGTTCAAATCAATATTGAACAAAGCCCCTCTACGCCTTCGTCTGTTCGCATAGCTGTAAAAGATACTGGCGTTGGTATCCACCGCGACAAGATGGATAAAGTATTTGAGAGCTTTGCTCAGGCGGATCAATCTACAACGCGTAAATATGGCGGAACAGGTCTCGGCCTACCAATTTGTAAACGGCTTGTTGAAGCGATGGGTGGTGAAATTGGTGTTGAGAGTGAACCAGGTCACGGGACAACATTCTTCTTTGATCTACCTGTTAAGGTAGCTTTAGAAACACCAAAAAGTCCTATCGAACAAAATAAGCGCGCACTTCTTGTTATACCGAATGGGACGACCTTCCATGTTTTGAAAGACGCACTGGAACGTTCTGGTATTAAAGTCATCTCACGGGCAAGCGTTGATCATGTGAAAGATCAAGAATTTAAGGTTGATTATGTCATTGCCCGAACAGCAGACTTGCTGACACTACGTGGGAAGGTTTCGACACAATATTGTGTTGCGCTAACTGGGCTTGGCGAGTTCACAGTGGAGAAGCTTATCAATGATGATAAAGTGCACGATCTCATTAGTTTTCCAGTGTCTAGTTGTGGTGTGTTTGAGGTGGCTGAAAGGCTGCTAGCAGACGCGCCAAGAGGCAAAAATCTGTTTGGCGGAACTCAAACGCGCGACGACAGACTAGCCTCTTACAAAGGCCGGCAAATACTCATAGCTGATGATAACCCCGTAAACCGCGAGGTTATTGTGCAGGCTCTCAATCGCTTTGATATAGAGCCTATCGTTGCTGAAAATGGACTGGAGGCTCTCGCCGCATTTAATAGGCAGCCATTCGATTTGGTGTTTATGGATTGTAGCATGCCCGAAATGGATGGTTTCCAGACCACAGAAATAATTCGGCAACGGGAAACGGAAAAGAACAAGACGCCAACCCCAATTGTTGCACTAACAGCCCACCTTGCAGACAAAGTCGCAGATCAATGGAAAGATGCTGGTATGGATGACATCATCGTCAAACCATTTACGATGGAAACTCTTCATCAGGGATTGAAGAAATGGTTAGGTGCAGACGAGGTTGAAACTGAAACTCAATCGAGAATCCTTGCGCCTCAGGAGCACAGGCCCACGTTTTTGCAGGCAGCTAGTCTGTTTGACGAGGAAGCTTTAGATAATCTTCGGGATATTTTGGGCGATGCATTTGAGAGTAGTTTCGGCAAGCTCATTTCGCTTTATCGCACCAATGCGCCTAATCTTGTGAACCAAATCTTGGAGGGTTTACAACAAAGCGATGCGAAGAAGGTTTTTGAGAATGCTCACGCTTTAAAATCAATGGCGGCCAATGTTTCTGCATCAGTTTTGTCAAAAAGCTGCGCTGCTGTAGAAAAAGCAGCACAAGATAAAAATTTACCATTGGCTCAGTCAGAGTTTGATGAGCTACATAAAATTCATAATCAACTTATGCAAGAAATTGATAGTCACCTCGAAAAACCAGATAGCCAATCCACACCATTGGCGCAGGCTTCTTAAGCCTTAATTAAGTGATAATCTTATCGTTATTTTGATATTTCAAGTAAATGATGTCCCCTATTATTTATAGTGTGGATTGTGGTCAATGTATCAAATTGGAAAAGTATTACTGGTTGATGATGACCCAACTCAATTGATCCTGTTGAATGGATATTTCATGGGTCTAGGGTGTGATCAAATTTTTGAAGCATCATCCGCACAAAAAGCAATCGAAATAGTCAGAGAAAATAAGGATGAGATATCTCTTATTGTGTCTGATCTGATGATGCCAGATATGGATGGTATCGAAATGCTACGTGCGCTTAAGCAAGATGCGTTCAAAGGTTCAATTGCATTAATATCTAGTCTGGAACAACGCCTGATCGATAGCGCCCATAAACTCGGCAACCTTCATCAGTTGAAGATCATTGGCACATGCCGCAAGCCATTAACGAAACAATGTTTAGACAACGTTTTTCATGGTGTCGATTTTACTGAAAAAGCAACCTTAAAATCTGTGAGTACGGCATCAGAACTTACAGATGTGTTGGCAGGCTTTGAGGCGGAGCAATTTCTGCCATATTACCAACCAAAGGTGGATGTTTTATCGGGTCGTATAGTTGGCGTTGAAGCGCTCGCTCGGTGGGAGCATCCAGCAAACGGATTAATATCTCCGGAAAGTTTTCTGCCAACGATTGAAGGCAATGATCTAACGATGGAATTGACGTTCCTTATGTTTCGCCGCGCTTTTGCTGATATGGCTAAGTGGCGCGATAAGGGCATTCACATCAAGATCGCCTTGAATGTTACAGCCACTGAGGTTGCCAATCTTTCGTTTCCTAGCCAAGTTCAAGGCTTATTAGATGAATATGAAATCGAAGCGGATAAGATTGTAATTGAAATGACGGAGAACGAAGTTCTTGAGTTTAATGCAACGTCAATGGAAGTTCTCACCCGCTTCAGGTTAATGGGTGTCGACATTGCAATTGACGATTTTGGAACAGGATATTCCAACCTCAAGACACTGAAAGAGTTCCCTTATACAGAGCTCAAAATTGACCAAGCATTTATCCGCGGTATGAGTAAAGATTCATTCTCTCAAGAAACTGTTCGGGTGGCAGCCACACTGGGTCGGCAACTCAATATGCGCCTTTTAGCAGAAGGTGTGGAGACAGCCGATGAATGGGATTTTGTGAAAGCGCGAGGCATTGATGAAGTCCAAGGGTTTTACATTGCCAAACCTATGCCTGCAGATGCGTTTGCATCGTTTTATAGTGAGGCAGGTGGTACAATAAGAGTGCGACATGCAGCAACTGCCGCCTAAGTTATAGTGGCAATTAATGTTAGTCGGTTGCGAAATATTTTCTTACGTGAAGCTGGTTGTTTTTGGTGTTAGATTTTAGATAAGCTGTTACTCGCGGGACATTTAATTATGAGCTATCGAATGACTGCTTTCGTGAATCCTTAAGAAGTTCCTCGACGCCCGGCGAAGGTCCGCAATGGGCCGAAAACACATAAACTTGCACTCGCCCGATACATCATCAATCAACACGAACCAACGCAAGAGTCATACAGCAGCGTTTGCCTCTCAGGTAGGTAGAGCATGATTTTTAAAAGTTCTAGTATTAGAGAAATTTGTCCCCTAGAGTAATGCTCATGGCATGCCGTTGGGTGAGGTTTTTCTCTAACTCATTGAAGTAATTGGTAGCGGGAGAGGGACTTGAACCCCCGACACGCGGATTATGATTCCGCTGCTCTAACCAGCTGAGCTACCCCGCCATCTGCAAAACGCCATCAATTGTTAGCGCGCAAGTGCGCATATAAGGTTTGTGATCGCATCCTGTCAATACGCGAAATGGATTTCATGACCAAAGCCATGCCGCACCGCGCACGCCAGAGGAATCTCCATGTTTAGCTTTAACGATCTTTGTGGCCACAAAGTCAGAAAAAACGTGGTCGGCAAGTAAGGGCGGCAGGTCTTTGTAAATAGCATCGATGTTGGACATGCCGCCGCCAAGCACAATGGTGTCGGGATCAACAATATTTATGAGGGTGGAAAGGCCCCGCGCCAGCCGGTCCACATAAGCGCGATAGGTGGCGCGGCTGTCTTCATCATCAAAGGCAATAATTTCTTGAACACCGAGCGGCGTGGGCATGCCGATTCTTGTTTCGTAGTCACGCTGAAACCCGGTGCCTGATATATAGGTCTCAAGACAACCTTGTTTGCCACACCAGCAAGGATTACCCGGGAATTCTTTGCTTGTCATATAGGGAAGCGGTGTGTGGCCAAATTCGCCAGCGATCCCCTGCGTACCTAAGACCGCTTTGCCATCAAGCGCGATGCCTGCCCCGCAGCCTGTACCCAGTATAATGCCCGCAACGATGGGTGAGCCGGCCCCTGCACCATCAATGGCCTCAGAAACGGCGAAGCAATTGGCATCGTTTTGGATGCGAACGGGGCGCGTGAGTGCGGCCTCCATATCTGTTAGTAAAGGCTTACCGTTCAACCATGTTGAATTAGCATTTTTAACAAGACCAGTGGCTGGTGAAATCGTGCCAGGTATGCCTATGCCGACGGACCCTCGCTGTCCGGTACGCGCTTCAACCATACTGACAAGGTCAGCCACGGTTTTGATACAGGCGTTATAATCGTCTCGCGGTGTCTTCTTGCGCTCTCTTATAAGGACGGCGCCTGCTTCATCAAGGGCGATGACCTCAATTTTAGTGCCACCCCAGTCAACACCAATACGGATTGTCACCTTATTATCGTCCATGAAATTAGGCACGAATGGAAAGAAGCGTTGTCATGGCCGCCTCTACACTCGCTGACTTTTCTGCCTGTTCAATCCAGCCGCCGCCAAACACACGGCAATCGTCGGCCTCATTTTCATAAAACACACAAGCTTGACCGGGCGATACGCCGGCCTCTCCCTCAATAAGCACTACTTTGACGCCCTCATCATCTTGATAAAGGGAAGCTGCTTCCGGTGGGCGTGTTGATCGCACTTTGACGAACATTGGCAATGGATTATCTTTTGTAAATTCATTGATACTGCCCTCGCCAAGCCAGTTGATATCACGCAGTAACATTGTGTGCGTGACAAGGGCCTCTGTGGGACCAACAATGACAGCGTTACGGGCGGTGTCCAGTTTGACCACATAAAGCGGATCGCCAGTTGCAACACCCAAACCACGGCGCTGACCTATTGTATAATGGATAATGCCATTATGGCGGCCCAAGACGCGGCCATCCAGATGGATAATATCGCCAGGTACGGCGGCTTCCGGCCGCAGTTTCAAAATGATGTCGGCATATTTGCCATCTGGGACAAAGCAAATATCCTGACTGTCAGATTTTTCTGCTACACTCAGACCATAACGATGGGCCAGTTCGCGTGTTTCCGGCTTTGTCAGATCACCAAGTGGAAAGCGCAGATAGTCGAGTTGTTCTTGTGTGGTGGCAAACAGGAAATAACTTTGATCTCGCGATAAATCCTGCGGGCGGAAGAAGCCATAGCGGCCACTCGCCTCATCCAGCAATTTTGAACGAATATAATGGCCAGTGACCAGAACGTCAGCGCCAAGCTCTTTTGATGTTGCAAGCAGATCTTTGAACTTAACGGTTTGATTGCAGGAGATGCAGGGTACGGGTGTTTCGCCTCGCAGATAGCTGTCGGCAAAATCATCAATCACGCTGTCACGAAATCGGCTTTCATAATCAAGCACATAATGGGGAATATTGAGTGTTTCGGCAACGCGTCGCGCATCGTGGATGTCTTGTCCAGCACAACAAGCGCCTTTCTTTTGGATGGCCGCACCGTGATCATAAAGCTGCAGCGTGATGCCGATGATATCATAGCCTTCTTCGCACATCATGCCGGCGACAACAGAGGAATCGACGCCACCAGACATGGCGACCACCACACGGGTGTCTTCCGGTCGTTTGTTGAGGCCGAGGCTGTTGCGCATGATCTGCATTCCAATTGGGTTGATGGCGTGGTTTTACGACTGCAAACGACAAGGGTCAACATAAGATCCATGTATCTCTTATGCTATGGTTGAGATGGGGCAAAAGGCCTAGGTCAAACTTGCCGAGCGGGTAATTATTGCCGATAAAGCCGTATAATTTGGCGAGCAATTAGTTTTTAAGCTATTGTTTTTTAATGATTATTTTAAATAGAAAAACTGGCCTCAAGCTTGCAGTGATATAAACCAAAATCATTACTTGAGCGAAGGTTATGACCCAGTTTTTATCATTTCAAGCCCAAAGTGCACCTCAGGGCAACGTTTCATCTACAGGTGGCGGGGCGTTTTTTGCCAATAGCTCGTCCGCATTGGGGGCATCTGGAGAGAATGCAAATGCGACATCGAGTGTCGCGCTTAACGCTTTGGCAGGCGATGAGCAGACTTTTGCCAATCTCTTAAATACTCAAACGACGGAAACAGCCGAGGTCGTGACGGCAGCTGCAACGCAGCCCAGATTAGCAGCATTTATCAGTACGGATGTTGTGATATCGCCGTTTGAGAACCAATTAGATGTTTTACCCGAAACGCAACCCCTCGATCTTGCTACTAATTTTGCGGAAAACAGCGATTTGACGCTCAATCTGAACGGTGCAGTGCTAGATGATTTGATTATACAAAATACAGAAAGCGTAGAGGGCAATGAGCTATTGCCAGTAGATCTTTTGCAAGGCCTCAATGAAGTCGAGGCAGGCATTGAGGAACGAGCCACCGCTGAGATAAGTGGTAATGAGCCAGATGTGGCGTTACTCACTGATTCAGCATCAATACCAGAGACTCCATTATTAGGTGCTTTCACTTTGCCGCAGTTGAGTGGACAAAGGATTTCTACTGAAGGAACCGTGCGGGCTGCGTTCGGGCCAGAGCCCTTGAATGTACAGCCGTCTAACCTCAATGATGGTGATCTTGGTGCTGACGATTTGGGCCCAATCCCCCCCAATCTGCCAACAGGTACAAATGCGCTTAATACTGGCCCAAATGCTGACCTAAATACTGCTAGTGAAAGTTTAGAGGGTTTCTCACTCTCAAACACCGTTGATTTACTTGATGTAATTGTGCCTGCTGGATTGTCTCAAGTTGACGCCCCAACACCAAATACGAATGCGGCTGTCACGCAGGTTGCTGTAACCAATGGTAACGCTAACATTGTTTTGCCGGAAACGTTGATAGGCGCCTCAACGGTCTTACCAGATGGTCGTGTTCAAAATATTGAACCCAGCAGCTTTAATAATGTTCAGGTTGCTGCTGGTGCAGTGAATCAAAATAGCATTCAGCAAGCATTGAACAATCAAGCGGGATTAAATCCGCCAGTTCAGGCGACGAATTCATCTGCTCAACCTTCATTAAGCCCGTTGCCTACTGGTGAGCAAAATTTAAACCAGCTTAATGATGAACAAGCAGATAGATTGACGCAAAGAGTTGAGCAAACCTTGCCGCGACAAGCTGGTATTGCTTTGAATATTCCCGCGCAAGCTGAAACACTTCCCGCTAATTTTAACCAAGGAGCATTTGCTCCGGCCAATGGATTAGCGGCTGGTGGAGGTCAGTTTAATCCAAACGCTGCAGATGGTATTAATCCTGCCTATCTTGCGCAAGCCAGTCAGTTGACTGAATCGCCAGAAAATCAGGGCCTTAATTTTAGTGCAAATTCTGCTGTTGAGACAAGTGCATCCACCAATAGCGCGAATAGTTTGTCTAATATAAGCCAAATCGCTCAGCTTCTAGGCCAGCCGAGCGGGAATGAAACGCAACTTGCCAACATCCAAACTAACAACCAGCCGACAATTCAGCTCAGCACCAATGGGACAGCGGCCAGTGCCGGGTCTCAAACAACAGCTCAATTGACGCCATCTTTCTTCACGAATGAAACATTACCAGCCTTGTCAGCGCAACTCTCTCGAGGTGTTGTTGGTGGTCGTGATAGCTTTAATGTTCAACTCAACCCTTCTGAATTGGGCCGTGTTGATGTGCGCCTCTTTACTAATGACGATGGCAGTGTGAATGCGCGCGTTTTGGTCGAGCGGGTAGATACGCTTGATCTGTTCCAACGAGATCTGCGGGCACTTGAGCGTTCACTCCTACAATCAGGCATCAAATTATCTCAAGAAGGTATTGATCTTTCCTTGAAAGATAATGGTGCAAACGGCAACGGCAATAATGCAGCCACAAATGGTGAATTCACCGGTAATGAAGACCAGCGTGGCAGTGAAGAAACGCAACGTCTGGAAGAAGAAGGCAATCGCGCTTTGAACGATCGCCTGCTTGTCGAGGATATCGAGGCAAATCTGCCCAGCGATGTTATTCAAACAATCTATGCCCGGTTCACTCCTGGCCAATTAAATATTGAGGTTTAAATCATGGTTGATATTGCATCATCAGCGATCGCCCCAGTCGCCAATGGCCTTGGCGCAACAGTCCCCTCATCAGGGACAGTAAATGACCGTGAAGAGCTGGTTCAAAACTTTGACACTTTTTTGCAGCTTCTTGTTGCTCAGATTCAAAACCAAGACCCGACAGACCCAGTTGAAACAGAAACATTCACACAACAGTTGGTTCAATTCTCGGAACTTGAACAGTCGATACAATCGAATGATAATCTTGAGACGATTTTAAGCTCCATTGAGAGCCAGAATGCAGCCAGTGTGGTCAGTTACATCGGTTCAACCGTGAACGCACAAGGCAACACGGCAGTTTTGACCAATGGTGAAGCGACCTTCAACGTTCAGGCAGGGGCTGCTATCCCTGAAGCTCAAATTACAATTCGCGACAGTCTTGGGGCCGTTGTGCTTCAATCAACGCAACAGCTCCAACAGGGAAATAATCAATTTGTTTTTGACGGGCAAGGGACAAATGGCCGCCAATTTGAAGATGGCGGCGCATTCACGATCTCGGTTACGGGCAATGACGTGAATGAAAATCCGGTCAATATATCAACGTCAGTCAGCGGTATTGTCGATGGTGTGGACTTCTCGGGCGCGGTTCCAAGTCTTCTAATTGGGACAACAAATGTGCCAATTACCGCCGTTAATTCAGTAACAAACTCGATTTAAACGCCTGAAAGTAAGTTCTTTTTCTTTTTTTTTGGCTTTAAAAAGGCAGAATTACGCCATTTTTCATGCTCGAACTCAAATCCTTACCAAATGGTTGCCAAGGATTTAGCTAAATTTTAAGCCCCCTGGGTTATTGTCTATTCAATAGGTCAATGTAGTAATTTTTAGTGTGAGTAGAGTATGACCGAGTATGTGCGTCCGCGAGTTAAATATGTAATTGGACCAGATGGTAGCCCGTTGACGGTTGCTGATCTTCCCCCAACAAGCACCCGTCGCTGGGTGATCCGCCGTAAAGCTGAGGTGGTAGCCGCTGTGCGCGGTGGCCTGTTAAGTCTCGAAGAGGCTTGCCAGCGCTACACCCTTACAGTGGAAGAGTTTCTTTCCTGGCAACAATCGATTGATGCACATGGTCTTGCGGGTTTGCGCGCGACTCGTGTTCAGGAATATCGTTAGATTTTAAAGTTTATCGTTGGTTGCTAGCAGCCAAAACATGAATTTTTGAAAACGGTTGGTTTTACCAGCCGTTTTTTTCGTGTCTGCATCCCTTATTTTGCCTCATTCTTGGAACGACTACGCTGGTAAAACACGTAATTGTTCAAAGTGTTAACGCGTTGTTTACCATGAACTGGGAAATTATTGCCTAGTAACTAAGTGGCTTGGGCAAATGCGGCCTCGCTTTTAGCTTAGTCAATAAGTGGTTGAGGACATAATTAAGTGGATAGCGTTTTATCGACGGTACAAAAAATAGGTCCAGCGCGTATCGGCGCGATGGCAGTTGTAACCATCTTGCTTATTGCTTTTTTCGGTTATATTTCTGTTCAAGTTTCGCAACCCGCCAAAGCACCGCTGTACACAAATCTTTCTTTTGAAGACTCAACGGCAATCGTTGAATATCTTGAAAGCCAAGGCATTGCTTATGAGCTTAGCAATAACGCTGGGGCCATTAATATAGCTCAAGACAAAATATTGCGCACTCGCATGGCTTTGGCTGCTGATGGTCTTCCATTAGGTGGTTCTGTTGGATATGAAATCTTTGATAAGACCGATACACTTGGCACCACATCCTTTGTTCAAAATATCAATCACATTCGTGCATTAGAAGGCGAATTGGCCCGCACCATACGCACGATCAACCGGATCAGTGGCGTACGCGTGCATCTGGTGATTCCTGAGCGTCAATTGTTTCAAAAAGAACAAAAACCACCAACAGCATCTATTGCTTTAAAAGTGCGTGGTGTTCTTGATGCAAACCAGATTCGAGCCATTCAACATATTGTTGCTTCCGCTATTGATGGACTTGCACCATCGCGTGTTTCGATTGTTGATGAATCTGGCAACCTACTCGCTTCTGGTAATGGTGCAGAAGGAGCTGATGCAGGCATGATCAATGCTCAAGCGCGCGCTCTTCAGGTGCAAGAACGGTTGCGCGGACAAATTACTAACCTTCTTACCGGTGTTGTCGGTGCAGGCCGTGCCCGTGTTCAAGTTGCGGCAGAGTTGGAGATGAACCGTGTTACCCAGACATCAGACGTTTATGACCCTGAAAGTCAGGTGGTGCGCTCTACACAAAGCCGCAGCCAAGAAAGTGAAAGCCAAGAGCGCCGTCCTCAGTCTGGCGTGAGCGCAGGAAATGAACTTCCCGCTGCAACTGCTGACGCTAATGCACCTGATGAAACTGAGGCAGCAACGAATACAGAAGAAGTTACCAATTATGAAATTTCGCGCACGACAACCACACAAGTTAAAGAGGCCGGTGCAATCAAACGGCTATCGGTAGCTGTGCTTGTTGATGGCATCTACACACGCAATCAAGATGGCACATATACCTATAGCGAACGCAGCGAAGAAGAGCTCGCTCGATTGTCCGCATTGGTTCGTTCAGCGATTGGCTTTAATGAAGCTCGTGGTGACAAAGTAGAAGTGATTAATCTTGAGTTCGCAGAAAAGCCTATTGAAGACGAGGTCGCTATAAGTGAAGAAGGCGCTCTTGTTTTCACCAAGTATGATTATTTTCGAATTGCAGAGCTTGTTGTGATGGCAATTCTAACACTTCTGGTTCTCTTCGTTGTTGTGCGTCCATTGCTAAGACGTGTGCTTGATAATACTCTTCCAGAGCAAGCAATAGTGACCTTACCAGATGGTACAGTAGCCACCCATGCGGACGATACTCAGACAGGGTCGCATATATCTGCATTGATGGCGGGCAACCAAACCAGCAAACAGATTGAAGAAGCCAAGCAAAACGGCCTCATCCGGGCAGAAGTTGTCCAGCAAATTGGGGCAATGGTTGATGAAAATCCTGAGGCAGCAACAGAAGCCGTTCGCCATCTATTGACGGAGGCTGCGTAATATCATGTCAGAAGTAGCCATAAATGCTGTTGCCGTGACTGATGCACCGGTCACTTCTGTTGAGATGAGTGGGCCACAAAAAGCGGCTGCTTTGCTACTGGCCTTGGGCGAAGAGTATGGCAAGGAAATCTGGACCCGTTTGGATGAAGAAGAAGTTAGATCAATTTCTGTTGCTATGGCTCAGCTCAGTGATATGGATCCAAAAGCATATGAAGATATATTGGTCGATTTTGTGTCCCACCTATCGATCAATGGTACCATGGCTGGCGGTGTGTCGAGCACAGAAAAGTTGCTCCGCTCATTCTTGCCCGACGATCAAGTCGCCATCATTATGGAAGAAATACGCGGGCCTTCAGGTCGTACAATGTGGGAAAAGCTCTCCAATGTTCAGCCAGCCGTTCTTGCAAATTATTTGAAAAATGAATACCCCCAGACTGTTGCGGTGATCTTGTCGCGCATCGCATCAGAGCATTCAGCTAATGTTTTGACTGAGCTGCCCGAAGAATTCGCATTAGAGGTGGTAGGCCGCATGCTCGCGATGGAATCTGTCCAAGGCGATGTCTTGGAAAAGGTCGAACAAACACTGCGTCAGGAGTTTATGTCTAATCTATCACGCAGTCGTAAAAGCGATCCGCATGAACTGATGGCCGGTATTTTTAATAACTTTGATAGACAGACAGAAGCGCGCTTTTTAACGGCACTTGAAGAAGAGAACCGAGAATCATCAGAACGCATCAAACAGCTGATGTTTACATTCGATGATCTTGGCAAGCTTGACACAAGCGCGGTTCAAACATTGCTGCGGGATGTTGAAAAAATTGATCTTGCTAAATCCTTGAAAGGGGCAAATGAGAGTTTGCGAGAGTTCTTCTTCTCAAATATGTCACAGCGTGCCGTGAAGCTTTTAAAAGATGATATGGAAGCTCTCGGCCCGATGCGTTTGAGTGATGTTGATGAGGCGCAAAACAAGCTGGTTGCAACAGCCAAAGCTCTGGCAGACGCAGGTGAAATTATTGTCCAGAAAGGCGAAAATGAAGAAGAGATGATTTATTGATGAGTGCAGATATTCTTGAAAATCCGGTTGGAACACCTTTCTTCTTCGATGTTAATTTTTCGGCACCAGAAGCATCCAAACCCATACCAACGATTCCGCTACCTGACCATGAATCGGCGCTAAAGGTTGCTGAAGAAAAAGGATACGACCGTGGCCTTGCTGATGGTAAGGCGGGTGAAGAGACGCGTCTTGCTAATGAAGCAAAGAAGATTGCTGATGCTGCAGAAAAAATATTAGCCGCTATTGATGGCGACCGCCTTTTACTCGAGAAAGAAAGTGCCGAGCTGGCCTTATCAATTGCCCGCAAATTATCAGGTGCCGCCGTCGAGCAATATCCGCTCGCAGATATTGAAGACCTTATTTCACAATGCCTCGCACCTTTAAGAAATACGCCTCATCTTGTTGTTCGGTTGAATGAGAAAGATGCAACATCAATTAATGAAACCGTTGGAAAATTTGCACGCGAAGCAGGTTTTGAGGGACGCTTTGTGGTCTTAGGCGAACCAGATTTTGCACCTGGTGACTGCCGTATTGAATGGGCTGATGGCGGCATTATTCGTGATCGGTCCAAAGCTGAAACAGATATTGAGAATGCTATTACAAGGTATTTCTCATCCCTTATGAATGAAGCTGAAACATCAACGTTAGCACCTGATGCAGAACAAGAAATATCAATGCAGCCTTCGGCTGAAGAAATGATGAAAGGGTCACAGAACGATGAGTGATGAACCTGGAAATAACGATATAATTGCAGATGGAGATGACACTGGGATTGATCTTGTTGAACATAGTGCCCCTTTAAAATCTTCAGATGATAATATTACGGAGACTAAAGACCCGGCTGACTTACAAACAATCTTTGATGCACCGGTTAAAGTGTCTGCCGTATTAGGCCGAACCAAATTAAAAGTTTCGGATCTAATCTCAATGGGACGCGGCACAATATTAGAGCTGGATCGCAAGGTCGGTGAAAGCATCGATATTTTTGTGAACAATCGTCTTATAGCCCGAGGTGAGGTGGTCCTTGTTGACAATCAACTCGGCGTCACAATGACTGAAATCATTGCTCAAGAATAGGAAACGAACATGCGCCTTCTCATCATAGGCCCATTGCATGGGCAACTTTCAACAGCAACAAAAATTGCAATGGATCGCGGTGCGAAAGTCATGCATGTTGATGACATTGCGGGCGGACTTGCAACATTACGCTCCGGCAAAGGAGCGGATCTGCTTTTTGTTGATGTCGCGATTAACATCAACCAGCTTATCCAGCAGCTTGAACTGGAACGTATTCATGTTCCTGTCGTTGCTTGTGGTATTTCCACAAATGCCCATGATGCTGTCGAGGCGATCCGTGCGGGCGCTAAGGAATATGTGCCTCTGCCACCTGATCCCGAGCTCATTGCAGCTGTAATCGCGGCTGTAGCGCAAGAGGCATCTGATCTTGTGTTCCGCGATCCTGCGATGGGCCATGTTATCAAGCTAGCTGAACAGGTGGCTGGCTCAGATGCGTCGATTCTAATCACAGGTGAAAGTGGTACGGGTAAAGAGGTTATTGCAAAATTAGTGCATCAAAAATCTCTGCGTGCAGCACAACCTTTCATCTCTGTGAATTGCGCCGCTATTCCTGAAAATCTTTTGGAGTCTGAGCTGTTCGGGCATGAAAAAGGCTCCTTTACTGGCGCATCGCAACGACGGATAGGCAAATTTGAAGAGGCCAATGGAGGCACTCTTCTGCTGGACGAGATCAGCGAGATGGATGTGCGTCTGCAGGCAAAACTTCTGCGCGCTATACAAGAACGTGTTATTGACCGTGTTGGCGGTTCCAAACCAGTGCCTGTGAATATCCGTATTCTGGCAACTTCTAACCGAAACTTGAGCGAGGCTGTTCGTCAGGGGCATTTCCGTGAAGATTTGTTGTATCGATTGAATGTGGTGAACCTTGCCATACCGGCTTTGCGCGCGCGTCCAGATGATATAACAGCGCTTGCTCGCCATTTTGTCGCCAAATATTCTAATGCAAATTCATTGATGGAGCGTCCGCTCAGCGATGAGGCTGAGCGCTTACTAATGGCCAACCCATGGCCTGGCAATGTGCGGGAACTTGAAAACACAATCCATCGTGCCGTCTTGATTGCGACAGGTGATGTCATCGGACTTGATGCGATCATGATGCCGGATGGAACAGGTTTTTCAGACCCCATGGTTGGTGTCGGGCGCGATGATGTTGCTCGTCAAGCAGCGCTCACTGCGGAGGCGGTAACCAGAACCTTAGTGGGTATGCCTCTCGCTGAGGTGGAGCGCGATCTCATACTTGACACATTGGATCATTGCCTCGGGAACCGAACGCATGCGGCCAATATTCTGGGCATTTCCATTCGAACATTACGCAATAAATTGCGGCTTTATATGGATGAAGGGCAGGATGTAGCACAGCCTGGAGAAATCCGAAGCCAAATGGCCGGATAAGGGATTATTGCTGTTTGATAGAGCGGGCTGTTTATTTAAAATCCAAAGCAGCCGGCGATTTCAGAAAGCCTGAGTTCGCTCCATATCGCATTGCCTTGATAGGCCCAAGCAAATGATGCCCCGCCCAAAAGCGCGCTGATCAACATCAGGATACCTGTTGTTGCAATGGTTTGTAAAAACTGTGCCATTAGCTGCGTTTCGCAAGCAGTTTCAACTTGTCAACGGCAACACTTGGCACTTCGCCATAAGAGATCGTTGAAACAAATTCACCCTTGCTATCCAATAGAATAACGGATGCGGTGTGATCCATCGTGTAATCACCATCGCCAAGCCTGACTTTATTGGCGAAGACGCGATAATTCCTCAAAATCTGAGTGATATTTTCTGGTTTTCCGGTAACACCTGTAATGCGGTCTGAAAAAGCGGTTACATAATCTTTCATTACTTCAGGCGGGTCTCGTTCAGGGTCAACTGTGATGAAATAGCTATTGATATTTTTACCTACATCACCGGCCTCATCAAGCCAGCCGGAAATATCTGACAATGTGGTTGGACAAATTTCCGGACAATGAGTGAAGCCAAAAAATAAGATGCTTGGTGAACCATTCAAAGCGGCTTCGGTGATGGTTGCCCCATTATGATCTGTCAGCTCAAAAGGGCCGCCAATTTGTTGGACGCCAGCCAGCTGTTGTGATTGTGGCTTCTGTACCTCGTTGATATAAAAATATCCGCCAAACGCACCGCCAGCGATCGCAACCAGACCCCACAAAGCATACTGTAATGTTTTAAGTGACATGAAAAACCTTTGTCGTAATGATCAATAATATCAATACATCTATTATAGGGCGAAGAGTTTGACAATTAAAGAACGTGAATTACGTCTCACTTGTTTGCGAGATTAATGGAATATTCAAAATACGACAATTCTATTTTTAAAATAATTATTTCCTTCACATTGCATTTCTTACGTTAATTTAACGCCCCGTTAACCATAAGCACGGCAAAAATTGCCTAGTGACTTTTAGCTCGCACGCGTGGGTATGAAGGCGCGCGTGGGCATGAAGCTCTGACGGTAATTATTGGCTGGGTGAAGATGAGCGATACGAGTGTTGATAGTAATGCTGCGAAGGGCGCAGGCGACGGGGGGTCTTTTGGCTCAGTTGCTGCATTTTTGAAGCAAGGTGACATCGGCCTAGCCCTTGGTGTGATCGTCATCTTGGTGATGCTGATTCTACCTATGCCGCCAATAATGCTGGATTTCTTTCTGGCCATATCGATTATCTTTTCTGTCTTGGTGTTGATGACAGCGCTGTTCATCCATACGCCACTGGAATTTACAAGTTTTCCGACTGTTTTGCTGCTTGCAACAATGCTTCGACTGGCGTTGAACCTTGCCTCAACCCGCTTGATTTTAGCCAATGGTCATGAAGGCCCACAAGCAGCGGGGCATGTCATCGAGGCCTTTGGTAATTTCGTCTCACGTGGCAATTTTATCATCGGGCTTATTGTCTTTGCGATTCTTGTGATTGTGAACTTCATTGTTATCACCAAGGGTTCGGGGCGGATTGCTGAAGTGGCGGCACGCTTTACATTGGACGCCATGCCCGGCAAGCAAATGGCGATTGATGCTGATTTGTCCGCAGGGATAATTAATGAAGAACAGGCCCGTGAGCGCCGTAAAAGTCTGGAAGACGAAAGTTCTTTCTTTGGTGCCATGGATGGCGCGTCGAAGTTTGTGCGCGGTGATGCAATTGCAGGCTTGATGATTACCTTCATTAATATCGTCGGCGGTATTGTGATCGGTATCATGCAGCAAGACTTGTCATTTGGTGATGCGGGGAAAACCTATACACTTTTGACAATAGGTGATGGCCTTGTAAGCCAAATTCCAGCTCTTATTGTGTCAACTGCTGCAGGCCTTTTGGTGTCTAAGGCAGGTGTGCGCGGAGCGGCTGATAAAGCGCTGTTCAGTCAGTTGACCAATTATCCAAAAGCTTTCGGTATGTCGTCTTTTGTTATGTCATTCATGGCTTTCCTCCCCGGTATGCCAACAGGGATCTTCCTCGTTTTGGCCTCCGGCGCTGGATATATGGCCTATAGCGGCTATAGCCGGCAAAAAACAGCCGCTGATGATGTGGTCATGAAGGAAGAAACCGCGAAACAAGAAGAGATGGCACCCAAAGAGCCGGACATCCGCGACAGCCTCAAGATGGATGATTTGCGCATTGAAGTTGGATATGGCCTACTCTCTCTTATCAATGAAAGCGAAGGATCGGATCGCCTGACGGAACAGATCAAGGCGCTGCGACGTCAGCTTGCTAATGACCTTGGCTTTGTCATGCCGTCTGTGAGATTATTAGATAATCTACAAAGCTCACCGAATAATTATGAAATTAAAGTCAAGGAAGTACGGGCTGGTGTTGGCGAGGTTTATCCTGACCAATTGATGGTCATGGACCCCTCCGGTGGTAAAGTGGCTCTTCAGGGGCGCACCACAACAGAGCCTACATTTGGTCTCCCAGCCACATGGATAGCACCTGATGAACGCCCAAATGCTGACGCATTGGGCTATACGGTGGTTGATCCCGCAACGGTTGTCTCAACCCATCTGTCAGAAATTATGAAGGCAAATGTTTCGGAGCTTTTATCTTACTCTGTTGTGCAGGACTTGCTGGAAGAATTAACGCCACAGCAATCGAAACTTGTTGAAGATATGGTGCCGAGCCAAATCACAGTGAGCGGTATCCAACGCGTGCTTCAAGGTTTGCTGGCTGAGCGGGTTTCTATCCGTGATCTTCCGGGCATTCTTGAGGCCATTGCTGAAGTGGCCGGTGCTGTGAATACAACCGCAGGTCTCGTCGAGCATGTGCGCTCTCGTCTAGCGCGTCAAATCACAGCCCAAAACGTATCGCAGATGGGGTATCTACCCATGATAACATTGTCACCGGATTGGGAAACCGCTTTTGCAGAAGCGCTTGTTGGTGAGGGTGAAGAAAAGCGCCTTGCCATTGCACCGTCGAAAATACAAGATTTTGTCGTGGCCGTGCGCGATGCTTTTGAAGAGGCGGCAAAACTAGGTGAAATACCAATCCTTTTGGCAAGCCCCGGTATCCGACATCATGTGCGCTCAATCGTTGACCGTTTCCGCCCGCAAACGGCGATCATGTCACAAGCTGAAGTGCATCCCCGCGCGAAATTAAAAACAGTAGGGACTGTTTAAGGCGTCGGTTTGGTCGCGGCGCGCTCTAAGTGATGCTGCGTTGTGAAAACAGACGGCAGCATGATGCGGCTTTTGCGACCAACAATCTCATCGACCAAAGCCTCACCTAAACGATGCGCAAGGCCGAAGCTGATTTTAAAGCCGCCGGTTGCAACGTAAATGGGTTGATCATCGAAAAGCCGTCCAATGACAGATTCACGCTCATAACATTTAGGTCGCACCCCCGCCCAACGCCCGAGAAATGGGGCGTCTTTCAAGCTCGGACAAAGAAGAAACGCCTTGTCGATAAAGTCTGTCACACTGAGATCGGGGGTATTAGGGTCAGTCCATATTTTTTCTGCCGTGGACCCCACAGCACAGGTGCCATTGTCTTGGGGTACAATATAAACGCCGTCATCATAGATCACCGGCCTATCAGCTTCGACTTTAAGTTCAAAATGCGCGGCTTGTCCTTTAATGCCGGTACCAATATCGATGTTATGAGTGTTCTTGAGATAGGAAAATGTTTGATAGCCTTGGGCCAGAACAATCGCGCCTGCCTTCACGCTTTCCGCTCCTTTGTTAAACGTGGCAACGCCATCGTCAAAATGTTCAAAGGTAAAACCGTTTTGAAGGGTCGCACGATTATTCAAATAGGCTGTGAGCGCGGCGAGATATTCACGTGGATTAACCCGTGCGGCCAAAGTATCGAGGGCATAGCCAAAAGGTGCGCGTTCCGGCGATAGCCAATCGTCAAAGCGTGTATCTTGATGGGGCGCAAAATCAAACGAGTGCTCGCCTTGATGCCAGATGTCTTTAGAGGCCACGGCAAGATCGGCGGCCGTTTTGATGAAATGATCCGCCCGTATAGGCATGACGCGGCCAATGCGTCCATAGCCAGTGGAATGCCCGGTCTCTTCTTCCAGCGTGTCGATGATGGCAGGCAGTTCGCTCAAAGCATCAAATTGAAATTGCTTCTTTTCCTTCCAGCCTGTTGGCAGATAGGGCATCAAAGCACCAAGTAAGCCGCCACTCGCACCCGCGCCGATGCGATCTTTTTCTGCAACTATGACCGATAAACCTAGGTCAACGGCATGTTTTGCGATCCAAAGGCCGAAAATACCGCCGCCGACCACGACAAGATCATATGATTTCTTTTGCATTGTCATGCGGCTGATTTAGAACAGGGTGGGAATAAAAGAAAGAGCGAAGACGAAGGCCGCGATGAACAACGCAATTGAATGGGATGAAAATGATGTGCCTGTGGCGACCCGTTTTGATGATCCTTATTATTCAAAACACGATGGCCGCGCAGAAACGCATCATGTTTTTATAAACGGTAATCAGCTTCTCCCTCGCTTCGAAGAGGCGAAGAATTTTCATGTTGCCGAATTGGGTTTTGGTACTGGGTTGAATTTTTATGAGACGCTTAGTCACTGGAATAAGCATGCATGTGAGGGCGCTCATCTCACATTTACTTCTTTCGAACTTTACCCGCTATCACGTGAGGAAATGACGCATGCGCTTCAGCCATGGCCGGATTTAGCCGCTCTAAGCGCGCCTTTTCTTGATGCCTTATCGCGGCAAGACGGCTGGCAAGAAATAATGATCGAAAATGTGACGTTGAGGCTGGCGGTTGGTGATGCCAATCAGTTTATCCATCAAATGCCAGATTTAGCGGATGCTTGGTTTCTTGATGGCTTTAGTCCCGCAAAAAACCCGGAGCTTTGGAATGAGGGCTTAATGAATGCGCTTGGCCAAAAGACAAAGCTTGGCGGGACATTTGCGACCTATACAGCAGCAGGATGGGTGCGGCGGATGATGGGTGAGGCTGGCTTCCAGGTAGAGCGCATCAAAGGCTTTGGCCATAAACGCCACATGAGCGTTGGATATCGTGTGCGCTAACGAACCCTAAGGCATTTCCAGACAGCGAAAATCAGCTGGTAATCGGTTTCCTTGGAAATCTATATGCACCACATTTAAATTATGCCGACGGCACCAAACTTGAACACCAATATTTGTAAAGCCCACATCAACGGCAGCATATTCACGCATGGACAAACCACCAGAGCGGCCTTCCAGCACATCTTCAGAACATTTGGCGCAAACGATGGGGTGCGTCAGGCCATATTTAAGAGCTGATGTATCAGTCATAAAAAACCTCTACCTAAAACCACACGAAAGGACAATGGCAACGGACTAGAGAGGCTTAGTTTTCCTAGTAAATTCATACCGCAATCTTGCGCCAGCGCCGAAAGGCGATCACAGCCCAAAGGCCTTCTGCAATTAAAAAGGGGTAAGAATTGATGAGAAAGGCATAAAAAGCGGCCAGAACACAGCCAGCAGAAAAAACCAAAATAAAGGTTGGATGGCGCTCTTCTAAGGCATAGGCGCCGACCATAATGATAATCGCAATAATACCAAGAATTTCTATAGTCATCACATTATCCCGTTAATTTCACTCTTGTTTGCCGCCAAAATTTAAATAGGCGCTTATGAAAAAGGGATCACTGATTAAGTGATCCCTCCGTCTGCTTGAGGCAAACTACCTCTCGCATGCCATTTAAAGGCCGGTGTTTAGAATAGTGAAGGCTGCTCCACCATCAAGTTCACCTGACTTGGCACGCTGTGCCTCAAAAACATGACTGACATTGGATCACCTCCTTTCGATTGTTAAAGACAAGACAAGCTTGATTGATTTTCAATGATTTGCCAAGAGGGATTTATATGTTTTTCCGATGGGTCTATAGACAGTCACTGAATAATGCTTCACCAAACGGCAAATGATTTTGGAGTGAACTATGGCGCTTGCGCAAAAAATACCAGCAACAATATTCACCGGTTTTTTGGGCGCTGGCAAAACCACCGTTATTCGGCAGTTATTGGAACAGGCGAACGGCAAGAAGATTGCCCTCATCATCAATGAGTTTGGTGATGTTGGTGTTGATGGCGATCTCCTAAAAGGCTGCGGTGATGAAACATGCAGCGAAGATGATATTGTGGAATTGGCCAATGGTTGCATCTGCTGCACGGTGGCTGATGATTTTTTACCCGCTATGTCTGCGCTTTTAGAACGCGACACCCCGCCCGATCACATCATCATTGAAACATCAGGCTTGGCGCTGCCGCAGCCGCTGGTGAAAGCTTTTTCATGGCCGACGGTGCGCGAGCGGGTTTCTGTGGATGGCGTGATTGTCATTGTTGATACGCCAGCGGTGAGTGAGGGGCGTTTTGCAGCCAATGAAAAGGCGCTGGAGGCCCAACGCGCAGCCGATGAAACACTGGACCATGAAAGCCCATTGCATGAGCTTTTTGAAGATCAACTTGTCTGTGCTGATATGGTTCTTTTGAATAAATCTGATTTGGTGGATAGCGCCACGCTTGCCCGCGTTGAGGCTGATTTGCGCAAAGAAGTGCGCGTGGGTGTCTCTTTTGTTGCGACCCATGAGGGTGCGATTAATGGGCCAGCGCTGTTGGGTCTTAATTCCAAGGCTGAAGACGACATGGCAAACAGGTTGTCTCATCATGAAGCCGACCACGGACATGCAGATCATGATCATGATGATTTTGATAGTTTCGTGGTGGAGGCGGGCCTTTACAAAAATAAAGATGAAGCAATTCAGACAATTGAAAATGTCATGAAAGCCCATGACATTTTGCGCCTTAAGGGGTTTCTCGCGATTGAGGGCGCGGCGGCCCGTCTTGTGGTTCAAGCGGTTGGCCCACGGGTAAACAGTTATTTTGATAGGCCGTGGGGCGCAGATGAAACGCCGCATTCTTCGCTCGTTGTTATCAGCGAAAAAGGCATGGACAAAACCGCAATCACTGCCGCGTTAAAAGGCTGACATGCATCTTCTTGCCGCCCAACCTGGACAGATTGTTGATGGCGATGAAGCCATTGACCTTGGCCAGTCGGTCGGTGATGTCATTGTGCTTTCTGCCGCTGACACGGAAATCGCGCTTTTGTCACAGGCTTATGCCGCGCTTGCGCCAGATTATAGCCTGCGCCTTGCTAATTTGATGCAGCTTAAACATCCCATGTCGGTGGATGTTTATCTGGAGCAGACCTGCGGCAAGGCAAAGCTAATTGTTGCACGGCTTTTGGGCGGGCGGGCTTATTGGTCTTATCTGGTTGATGAAATAACCGCCTTTGCGCGGGCTCATAATATTGCTCTTGTTTTATTGCCTGGTGATGACAAACCCGACCAAGAACTGCAAAGCCTTTCAACCGTTTCCGATGATGATTATGCGTCTCTATGGGCGTATCTGATTGAATCAGGTCCGGGCAATGCGGCAGGTTTTCTCAAATATGCGGGGCATTTATTGGATGATAAAGCGCCGGTACCCGAGCCACCTAAAACGCTTTTGAAAGCCGGTCTTTATTGGCCGGAGCTTAACCAGCCAAGCCTTGCGGATATTCAACAAAACTGGAGAGATGATGCGCCGGTTGCGGTGATTGCTTTTTATCGAGCGCTTTTAGAGGGTGGCAATAATGCCCCGATAGATGCGCTGATTGCGGGCTTGCAAGCCAAGGGCCTGAATGCGCTGCCGGTCTTTGTCCCAAGCTTAAAAGATGAGCTGGCGCAGGCCATTTTGGAAAATCTATTTCAGCAGACAAATCCGTCGATTATCTTGAACACAACCGGCTTTGCGGTGTCCGCCTATGATGGCAGTGCGATTAAAAATCCTTTTGATGCTGCTGATTGTCCGGTGCTGCAAGTGGTTTTGTCTTCCAGCACGTTTGAAGCATGGGAAAATGATACGCAAGGTCTATCGGCCCGTGATCTGGCGATGCATGTGGTCTTGCCAGAGCTTGATGGGCGCATTTTAAGTCGGGCAATTTCTTTTAAGTCTGCGGGTCAGTTCGATGAACGCACGCAGACCAATATTGTGACATATCAACCGGCGCAGGATAGGGTCGACTATGTAAGCGCGCTTGCCTATGGCTGGATCAATTTACGAAAGGCCAAACCGGAAAGCCGCAATGTTGCGATCATACTTGCCAATTACCCAAACCGTGATGGCCGCATTGGCAATGGTGTTGGCTATGATACGCCGCAAAGCACAATTTCTATTCTCGATGCTTTGAGTGAAGCGGGCTATGAGGTTCACAATATTCCAAAAGATGGCACGGCGCTGGTTCATCAACTGCTTGATGGCACAACCAATGCCGAGACGCGCGGCTCACGTGAGGCAAGATTGTCACTCAAAGACTATGAGATCGCCTTCGCCCAACTGCCGAAAAGCGTGCAAGAGGCGGTCACTGCGCGTTGGGGAGCACCACAGAATGACCCCTTTGTGCGGGATCACGCTTTCCAATTGGCAATCCAGATGCATGGTAATATTGCGGTCGGCATTCAGCCTGCGCGCGGTTATAATATTGATCCTAAAGAAACCTATCACGATCCCGATCTTGTGCCACCGCATGGCTATTTCGCCTTTTATATTTGGTTGCGCGATCACTTCATGGCTCATGCGCTTATCCACAATGGCAAACATGGCAATTTAGAATGGCTGCCGGGCAAAGCGCTCGCCTTATCTGCTGAATGTTATCCCGAAGCGGTGCTTGGGCCTGTGCCGAATTTGTATCCCTTTATTGTCAATGATCCGGGCGAGGGGACGCAAGCAAAACGGCGGGCATCAAGTGTGATCATTGATCACCTAACGCCACCGCTTACCCGCGCCGAAACCTATGGCCCCTTGAAAGATTTGGAAGCCTTGGTTGATGAATATTATCTGGCAAGCGGACTTGATCCCAGACGCTTGAAATTATTGCGTGCGCATATTCTTGATCTTGTGAAGGGCGAAAATCTGCACCTTGATGCGGGCATATCTGACAGTGACGCTGAAGATGAGGCTCTGCAAAAGCTTGATGCTTATTTGTGTGATTTGAAAGAGGCGCAAATTCGCGATGGTCTTCATATTTTAGGGTACTCACCAGAAGGCGAGCAGGAGCGTGATTTACTGGTGGCGCTTGCGCGTGTGCCGCGACGTTTGGGCGAGGCGGGTGACCAATCGCTTATTCGTGCCCTTGCCGATGATCTTGGTCTTGATTTTGATCCGCTTGATTGTGATTTCTCACATAAAGCCACGCTTGGAAAACAGGCTATTCTGGAGAGTGTGAGCGCTGATCCATGGCGCAGTCTTGGTGACACTGTGGAGCGCTTGGAACTCTTGGCGCAGCAGATGATAACGGGCACGCTTGAACCCGTTGGCGCGCAAAGTGCGCTTGTGCTGGCTGAAATTGATCAGGTCGTGCGCCCAGCGCTTCAATCGTGTGGGACGAGCGAAATCAGCAACCTTCTGCGTGGTCTGAATGGCCAATTTGTTGAAGCCGGCCCATCGGGGGCGCCAACGCGGGGGCGATTGGATGTTTTGCCAACGGGGCGTAATTTTTTCGCGCTCGATAATCGCACCTTGCCAACGCCGGCTGCATGGGCGCTTGGTGAAAAATCGGCGCACCTCTTGGTGCAGCGCTATTTTCAAGACAATGGCGCATGGCCGAAGAGCTTTGGTCTATCGGCTTGGGGCACATCGAACATGCGAACAGGCGGTGATGATATTGCCCAAGCTTTGGCGCTTATTGGAGCAAAACCAAAATGGGATCCGGCGAGCTGGCGGGTTACTGGATTTGAAATCACGCCACTTGCAGCCCTAGGTCGTCCGCGTGTTGATGTGACTTTGCGCATTTCCGGGTTCTTCCGCGATGCTTTTCCGGCTCAAATTGCTTTGTTTGATAGCGCGGTACAGGCGATTGCAGCGCTTGATGAAGAGGCAGAAGAAAACCCGATTGCCGCCAAGGCCATAGCAGAGCAAAAAGCGGGCAAAGATCAGCGCACAGCAACTTTGCGAATTTTTGGCTCTAAACCGGGTGCCTATGGTGCGGGTTTGCAGGCCTTGATTGATGAAAAAATATGGGATGGGCGCGATGATTTGGCCAAAGCCTATATCGAGTGGGGCGGCTATGCCTATGGTGCCAAGCTTGCGGGTGAAGCGCGCCACGAGGTCTTTGAAGACCGCTTATCGGGGATTGAAGCGGTTGTGCACAATCAAGATAACCGCGAACATGATTTATTAGATTCGGATGATTATTATCAGTTTGAAGGGGGCATGACCGCCGCCGTTGAAGCGCATTCAGGCGAACGCCCGAAAGTTTATCATAACGATCACTCGCGCCCTGAACGCCCCGTTATTCGAACATTGGAAGAAGAGATTGGGCGTGTCATGCGCTCTCGTGTGGTCAACCCGAAATGGATCAACGGCGTGATGCGACACGGCTATAAAGGGGCTTTTGAAATTGCCGCAACAGTCGATTATATGTTTGCATTTAGCGCCACTACAGGTGCGGTTCGCGACCATCATTTTGATATGGCCTATGATGCGTTTTTGGTGGATGACAAAGTACGTGCCTTCATTGCGGACAATAATGCCCCTGCATTGAAAGAGATCGCTGATCGCTTGCAAGAAGCAATTGATCGTGGACTGTGGACGCCGAAGCTAAATTCGGCCTATGGTTTTTTGAAAGAAATTCAGGAGGCTTGAAATGGCTGAAAAGACAGAAGAAGAAATCAACGCTCGCCATGCCAATAAAATGGCTAAGAAAAAGGCTGCCCGTGATAAAATCATTGCTACGAAAACCGAAGAGCGCGGCCTCTTGATCGTCAATACTGGCAAGGGTAAAGGCAAATCAACCGCAGCCTTCGGTATGATATTTCGTGCCATAGGCCATGGTTTTAATGTCGGGATCGTCCAATTTGTCAAAGGCTCATGGAAAACTGGTGAGCGCGATATTCTGGAAAATTATTCTAAACAAGTAAAAATCAAAGCAATGGGCGATGGTTTTACATGGGAAACACAAGACCGCGAGCGCGACATCGCTTCTGCAAAGGCGGCGTGGGAAGAGGCGAAAACAATGATTGCCGACCCAGATATCAAAATGGTGCTTTTAGATGAGCTCAATATTGTATTGCGCTATGATTATCTAGAACTGGCAGAAGTGATTGATGTTTTAAAAAATAAGCCGGAAGATAAACATGTGATCGTGACGGGACGTAACGCGAAAGATGAGCTGATTGAGATCGCCGACTTAGTGACCGAAATGGAATTGATCAAACATCCTTTCCGTTCAGGCGTTAAGGCTCAAGCGGGAATAGAATTTTAAATTACCACTCTATCCCGTATTTAGCTTAAAATCGCGACCTATCAAGATCGCGATTTTTACTTTTAAAGTGCGCTAACGAGCGTCATTAAGCGCCCAATCGTAGACATATTTGTCTACTTTTTTAGCGCCTTTTAGGCGTGCTTTAAGGTCTGCGTTTGCATAGCGACTAATATGCTTGAGAATTGAAGCTTCGCTACCGCCAAAATCACCTTCATACCAAAAATATATTTTTGACGCGGTAATTTGTCCGTCCTTGATATTAATGCCTCTTGGACTGTTTATATATTTTTTCGCTGCAGCGCCAAGCTGGCTGCGAACTTTTGCGCCAGTATATGCTTTTTTAGCAAGGTTGGGGCATGTGATGGCAGCGCAGTTAAAGCCATAATGCAACAATGGGTCGTTCCAGATAGGGCGCACAATGCCGCTCTCAATTTTATTCAGCGTCAGTTTTTTGCCGTTTACAACAGCGACTTTATCATTAAATGGTCCGTATACATCAAGAGCGTTTTTCTTAATGTCACGGATAGATTTAAGCGGATAATGCTTGAGCGCTACGCCAACCGTGCTGGCATTATAAAGATTAAGCCAATACGCATATTGTTCGTTACGGTTCAGTTTCGTTACATCCACGGCTTGTAGTGATTTAAGATAATTTCTTAAGGCCGCTTTATCTTCGCCGCTGACACGACCATAAGCGACAAGATTAACGCCTTGTCCGTTCGTTTTTACGTATTTTCCTAAAAATTTACTCCAAGGAGCGTGGTCGATGACAATCTTTGATGCGGCATCATGTTTCCTCCAAATTTGATCAGCAAGCTTTGATTTGGGCACAAAGGAGCGCTCAATAGAGCTTTGTGCAAAGGCTGGCGTGAGAAAATTTGTGAGTGCTAATAAGAACAAAGCACTAAGCGCAATAATGACGGCAAATGGCTTGAAGCGCATGATTGAATGAAGCATATATGTACCTTAATGTTTAAACATTGTTTCTTCTACATAACTAATGATTGTACTGAGAATTTACTAAGCACTTTCAATCACCCCACATCACATATGGTTTAGATCGTAGTCTACGCCGTTATTGTCGCGAGCATTTGTTAAGGTGTGATTCATGATATATTTAGTCTGTTTTTGTTCGTAACGGTTTTTATGCGATTTTTGCTTAAGATTTATGGTGTTTAACCAACTGTTTTATCTTAACTGGAAAAGCGACACTATGGACCAGATTATTAAATGGGTAAGCGGCATAATTTTTGTTGCGATTGCCGCTCATTTTGGCGTCTTAAACTATGTTGAGCCAAGGCTTGATAAAGGTACGGATAATCAAGAAATTCAGACACAAGCAGCTCTCCCAGTCGAGCTTAATCGCACAGAAGTAAAACACGTCGAGCAAGAAGAGCCTTTGCCGGGTCGGGCTGTGCGTGTGAAAGCTGGCAACAACGGTCATTTTTATCTTGATGCCAAAATCAACGGGACAAGAACGCCGTTTTTAGTTGATACGGGTGCCTCGATGGTTGCTTTAAGCTATGAGTCTGCTCAAAGGGCTGGTATTCGCTTGAAAAAATCAGATTTTAAACACACGGCATCAACCGCTAATGGACAGGTGGCTATGGCTGTTGTGATGCTTGATAGCGTCCGCTTCAAAAATATTCTCGTCCGCAATGTGCGAGCTGGGGTCTTACCAAAAGGGGCTTTGGGTGGCGCTAATCTTCTCGGCAACAGTTTCCTGAGTCGGCTGCGAGAATATAAGGTGAGTGATGGCTCGCTCATTATGCGCCCATAATCAAAGAAAATTAGATTTTACCGTTTCATCTGAGGGTTGTGAATGATTGGCAGCACAGCACGCTTGCGCCACATGGTTGTTTCACTCTAAGGTTTACAGCGACGACTCACTGTCTTTGACTCTTTAAATGAGCTGCTATGTTTCCTAATCCTGTTGCCAAACTTTCTCCAAATACATTGGAGTTTGAAACAATTCCCATGGTCAAGCCGACAGGTTTTCGCGAATATGATGCGCGATGGTTGTTTGGTGATGAAATCAACATCATGGGCATTCAGATGCTTGGCGCAGGTATTGGCACCGTCATGCATGAAATGGGCATCAAACCTGAAATTGTTGTTGGCCATGATTACAGAAGCTATTCCGCGTCCATCAAGATTGCGTTGACGAGCGGGCTGATGGCGGCAGGCATCAAGGTTTATGATATAGGCTTGGCTTTATCGCCGATGGCATATTTTGCTCAATTTGAGCTTGATGTTGCTGCTGTTGCCATGGTGACGGCATCGCATAATGAAAATGGCTGGACCGGCGTCAAAATGGGCGTTAATCGCCCACTGACCTTTGGGCCGGATGAAATGAGCCGATTGCGCGATATAGTTTTGACAAACAAGCTCAATTTAAAGGGCTGCGGCTCCTATGAGTTCGTTGCTAATTTTGGTGAACGCTATGCAAAAGACTTGACCGCGCGACCTAAATTAAAACGCCCCATCAAAGTGGTGGCAGCCTGTGGCAATGGCACGGCTGGCGCTTTTGCTCCTCAAATTTTGTCTGACATTGGCGCGGATGTGATCCCTCTTGATGCTGAGCTTGACCATACATTTCCGCGCTATAATCCCAACCCTGAAGACATGAAAATGCTACACGCAATCCGCGATGCAGTTTTGGACAATGGGGCAGAGGTGGGCCTTGGTTTCGATGGCGATGGCGATCGGTGCGGTGTTGTTGATAATGAAGGTGAAGAAATTTTTGCTGACAAAGTGGGCGTCATGCTTGCGCGTGATCTGTCAGCTATTCATGCTGATGCTACATTTGTCGTGGATGTGAAATCTACAGGATTATTCCATACCGATCCGGTTTTGATAGAGAACAATGTAACGACAGATTACTGGAAAACGGGTCATTCATATATCAAACGTCGTGTGAATGAATTGCAGGCTTTGGCAGGATTTGAAAAATCAGGCCATTATTTCTTTAATGCCCCTATTGGCCGCGGCTATGATGATGGTCTGGTTTCAGCATTAGCAGTTCTTGATATGTTGGATCGTAATCCTGAGCGCACCATGGCTGACCTAGGTCGTGCACTTCCCAAAACGTGGGGGTCGCCTACCATGTCGCCCACATGTGACGATGAAAAAAAATATGGTGTAATTGATAAAGTGGTCGCGCGCTTTGAACAGATGAAGGCGAACGGGGAGAAAATCAATGGTCAAAATATCGTTGATTTGATTACCGTGAATGGCGTTCGTATGGTTGCAGAAGATGGCACATGGGGCTTAGTGCGCGCGTCGTCGAACAAACCGGAACTTGTTGTCGTTGTTGAAAGTCCAGTGTCTGAAGCGCGACTGCATGAAATGTTTCACATCGTTGATGGTGTGCTGCGTGAAAATGAGGGTGTTGGCGCCTATAACCAGACAATCTAGGGTATTGATCTATGACCTGTTTGAAAAAAACAATCTCACCTTTTTTAAGCGCGGTTATTATTTGCTTTGCGGTTGTTTTGCCGCTCAAAGCGCAGGATGGAAAAGAGAATACAGAAGAAGGCAGAGAGCTGGATGAGGTTATTGAATTAATTCAAGAACCCGAGCTATTTGATCCTGACCAGACATTTGATGATTCAATTATTACCTCGACCACCAAGAAAGGTGAAGTGGGGGAAGGCGTTATTCAAGAATTGAAGGCGGACTGGCGCGATGGTGTTGGTGTGTTGACAATTGGGTATTTGATTGACGGTGACGAAAAGCGTCAACGCCGCCAACTGGAGCCTTTCCGTTTAGCCTTGCAGGGCACGAGTGGACTAAAGGTTGCCTATCGAGCTGTTCGTACATTGGACCAGCTGATTAAACTTCAGGCTGATCGTCGTGTGCAATACGCGCTTCATTCTGCATCATCCTACATAACGCTTCAAGCCGTGTGTAAATGCGTCGAGCCGCTTGCGGTACCGAAAGATCATGTGGGTGCTTCTGGTGTGCATGCCGTCGTTCTTGCCCCATTCAGCGGCAAGGTCAAAACCTTGAGTGATTTAAAAGGAAAAAGGCTTGCCGTGCCCGCGCCGCCTGCAACAATAACGCGACTTTTGCCTTTGAGTAATTTCAAAGAGGCAGGGTATGATAAATCAGACGATCTTGGCGAGCTTATTGATGTTGCAAACCCTGTTGAGGGATGGCGGAAAATTACAGCCGGTGAGGCTGATGCTTCCATAGGGTGGTCAAGTTTGCAGGGCGATCTGAAATCCGGCTATTCTAGCGGTACGCTCAAACATCTCATTGTTGTAACTGAGCTTGCGAAAAGCACGGATATGCGTGTTGTGTGGCGATCTAAAATGGTGCCCAACGCGCCTCATGTTATTCGATCTGATCTGCCAACGCCTTTAAAGGAGTTGCTACGTGATTTTTTGACCAATCTACATGAAAAAAATCGCGCCGCTTATGATGCGATTTCTCCAGTGCTTTCAGGTGGTTTTACTTTGATAGAAGAAAAAGATTTTTCACCCTTGGCCAAAATTATCGAAAAGAAGAAAGAGGGTTGATCTCTTTCTAACGTGGACTTGATAAATTATGTGCCGTCAATAGGTAGTCCTGAGCGTGATTGGAAATAAGCAGTTTCACTCAAATTGAACATGACCGATGAAAGTGTTTCATAAGGTAGAGTTGTTTCTGTTACGACTAGGAAAACACCCGGCGTTAATGCTGACGGCAGATTGATTTTTGAGTTAATAGGCGGTGCTAATGCGCTAGGTCCAAATCCTTCACTCCAATCAACAGTGGCTGTTGTGCCGTTAGAATCAACCAAAGCACCAGTAATAATGATGTTAGCAAGAGTAACGTCATTAGGTGTCATAATCACCTTGCCGAGTTCTGAGAGCGCTTGACGGTCAGTGCTATCCAAAGCTGTTTCGCGCGCTGCAATATCTGCCATGGAGTGGGTCGCCAAAGACACCTTGCGCTTGGCGGTCAAAGCAAAAACAGCATCGATACTACCGAGCAACAAGATCACAATAATTGGCACCACAAGTGCAAATTCGACAGCCGCTATACCGCGTTGGTCTTTTGAGAGCGAGTTTCTTTTAGCTGGAATTTTTTTGAATAGATTGAAGAACATCGGCGTTCCTTTTCCTAAATGCTATTATTTAGCAAATTGTATGTATTGCTTATGATAGTGGTTTAGTCGCTGAATAACTCGTTCTGGAACGCTAGGCTTGTTGATAGCTGTAGTCCATTACCACTCACGCCTGGCAAGACGTCACCAGCAACAATTGGGATGAATACGGAAGCACTAACAACGACGATTTCTCCGCCTTGCCCAGGTTCAAAAGTGCCGTCCACGATTACGGGCCTTCCATTGGGAGTATATAGATCACCCGCAGTCTGTGCTTGATCCACAGCATCAAAGTCTACAAATGATTGTACCGATAACAGCATTTGGTTTTCACAATCGGATATCAGTGTTACGCGATCACACACGTCACGTCTAAAATCACTAAGAGTTCCGCCCGTTTGAGTGATTTGACCGGTTTGTATTTCTCGAGCGGCTACATCAACGGCTTCATCCAGCGTCTGGTTCGCCAGAAAGATGATGCCGAGCTGTATTGTGCCAATTATCAATGCAAAGAATGGCAGAGCTAATACTGCAAATTCTACTGCTGTAGCACCACGAGTGTTCGAGGCTAATTTTTGAATGCTTTTTCTCATAATAATATGCAACCACCCATATTTGTTTGGATTATTTATAACTCATATGAATAAAAATTATGTTTATAGGTGGGTTTATTTTTCGATGTTTCTGATAACTATTCATTAGTTATAAATTAGTTTGGCTTGTTACTTTGTACTGATGGGTAAAGAGCCAACATCTGAGAACATAGAGCAAATATCAACGGAAGAGCGGTGTTCTATATCGTCAAAATGATCCTTTAGCCATAGATCTGCAACCTCACGCCCTCTATCGAATAGATGCGTTAGGAAAGCCCAGTCTGTGTTGAGCTTTGACGATGCATCCAATGCCTCCATGTTATGCCCGCCGCCCATGATATGAATATTAACTTTGCGATGAAGCTCATCAGAAACTGCGCCGCTTTCGAGTAGCTGGTTAATATAATCAATGCCGCGCAATTCGTGGATGAGAGATGAATTGAAAGTGATTTCATTGACGCGGTTTAAAATTTCACGTGCTGTTTGCGGCACACCTTCCCGTTTTGTAGGATTAATTTGAATAACAACGATGTCTGAGGAATCGGCATTGCTTAGAAGAGGAACCAGCGGTGGATTGCCCATATAGCCGCCGTCCCAATAGTGTTGCCCGTCAATTTCTACGGCCTGATAGATAAACGGCAAGCACGTTGATGCCATAATAACATCAGCATTGATCTCGTCACGTTTGAAGACTCGACCGCGCCCGGTTTCTACATTGGTCGCCGAGATAAAAATACCGAGATCTTTGCAGGCTCGCACTTTTTCAAAATCAATCAAATCTTCAATCATTGTGCGAAACGGATTAATATTAAGCGGGTTCAAGTCATAAGGCGAAGCCACACGTTGCATCATATCAAGGAAAAGATACATCGGTGACTTGTCGAGACCCCAGTTGCCTAGGGCCGCATCAAAGGGTGTTGTCTTGAGTGGGCTTAGTTTTCCTGCGTCACTAACCGCTTTCCAAAATGTTCTCAGGGCCTCGCGCGCGGCTGGCGCTTGACCTTCATGCATGCCTTGTGCGGCAACTACAGCATTGACGGCACCTGCACTTGTACCGCTGATGGCGTCTATCCAAAGCCTGTCGTCTTCAAACATTCGGTCCAAAATACCCCAAGTGAAAGCTCCGTGTGAACCGCCGCCTTGGAGAGCAAGATTAATGGACTTGACGTGTCTTTTTTTGCGTGTGCTTGGCATAGTTTTACTGCTTTCAATTGAAAGTAATGAAGAGAAATTAGTTCAATAACACCTATATACAGAGCTATATTGCAATGCACAATCAGGCCGATTGTGTTTGTTTAATTTTTCGTTCGTTTACGATGTTTAACGAAGTATTAAAATTAAAGCAGCGTTAGAACCATTTTTCGCCTAAATTATCGGTAAATATCTTTGTAGGCTTAAAACATAAGGATAGATAATGTCTCAGGTTTTGCGTCGTGGCATCATTCGCCTTGAACTGACAACGAAAATAACCCTAGCCATTCTTGCACTCGCCAGTGGTGTCTACACCTACTTGGGCGTGCGCGGCTTACTGCAGGGCACCGGTGCGTCCGTTTTCTTTGGTGCTGTGGTTTACGCAACGGCGGTTTCCGTTGGTATTTATGCCTTTTGGTCCTATCTCATCCAGTTTGCACCGCATATCCGCGATGGTGGCACACGGCGGCTTCTTCTTTTCGCAATGTTGCTTGGTAGTGCGATGATTATTGCCATGTCATCATGGCTGAATGCAGCAGCCCTTGCGGGTGGTGCGGCTCTTGAGCAGCATTTGGCCAATACCACAGAAGATTATCAAGCACGGCTGAACAAGGCGCATAATAATGCACTGGCAGCTCAAAGTCTTTTGCCCGATATCGAACTTGCTGCAGAACGGTTTCAGCGTCTTGGCCAAGAAGAACGAGCCAGCGGTTCATTGACTGGCACATCGGGAAGCGGGACCGTGGTGCAGTTATTACGACAAATGTCATCACAACTTGAGGGTCTTGGTGTCGAGGTTCGCACAGCACGTACAGCATCCGATGCGCTCTACGATCAAGGCGGGCGCCGTCTTGGGCAAATGCGAAAAATTGTCTCAAGCTTTGGTCCGATCGATGACCGCAGTATTGCTTTTTCAGAAGAAGCTGTCGCGCTTGCCGGCATCATTACAGCTTTGCAGCAAACATCCATTGCTCCTTCTGTGAAGCGAGCCGCCGATGATCTGGGCGCGACCTTTGTAGCCCCAGTTTCCGATGGGGGCAGTGCTGGTAATGTTGATCTTGCCACCCGCCAAGATGCTGTGGTCGGGCGTGTGGAAAAAGCGATCAAAGCCCAGTCATCTGCTTTATCTAGAGCGGCAGATGAAATTTTAGCACGCGACCCGGTTCAGCCGTTGCGGTTTAAACCACTCTCAACAGCTGAAGCTGTTTTGCTCTATGCTGAAGATTTCTTGCCAAGTTGGGCTGGCGCGATTTCAATCGATCTTTTACCAGGCGTTTTGATCCTTATTCTGTCAGGCGTTCAGGCGTCTATTCGTCGTGAAGAAGGACATGACCTCGATGAAAATCATGTCACGGTTAGTGAGCTAAACCGTGCTCTCCGCCTTTATGACAAATTACCTTCAGCTTTGGTGCAGCATATTGATCAGTCAAAAAATCCAGGAAAACGACCTCAGGAGTCAGAAAAAGAGCCAACCCCAGAACCTCTTGTTGCCAAAACAAAAGAGCCAGCTCTTAATGCTGAAGAAATTGAACAATCCAGCGTGACGAAACTCACATCTTTGAAGTCGCGAAAAGGTGATGGTCCTGCACGCGATGGGTCAAAAGGCTAAGGGTGATAAGATGGCGCATGCACCTGTAGACGAGGAAGAGTATAAACCAAAATTTAGCGGCGAAGAGATGGTGTTGACCTTACTTTTTGGTGTTCTTCTCGCTGGTGTTCTTGGCGTGTTGTTGATTGATTATCGAACGCTTACCGGACAAAAGGTGCCGTTGGATATTCCATTTTTACGCCCGTCTGAAACCTCAAGCCCGATCCAACCCGCGCGTAAAGACGACCAAGTTCGACGTTATTCACCACAAACAACTGTGGATTTTGGTCCCGGAGGTCGTGTAAGTCTGCCAGGTGTACCAGGGCGTGCGGATGGTTTGTTAAGCGGAACGATGACTTTTCATTCAGCTGGTAAAGGCATCGTGACCGCTGTCGGTTTTATTGAAGCTGGCACGGCCATACGGTTTGAAGAATTTGTGGCAAGTCAAGAAGAGTTGGGCGGCGTTAAAACGCTTTACCTCCATTCACCAGGGGGCTCAGTGCGAGATGCCATTGAGATGTCACGCTTCATTCGCGAGAGGCGAATGAATACGGTTATCACCAAGCATGGTTATTGTGCGTCGTCTTGCCCGCTTGTTTTTTCTGGTGGTGTCAAACGAACCATTACAAAACCAGCAGCTCTTGGTGTGCATCAGATTTTTACGAGTGATAGCGCGATCGGCACACTACAACAGGGTATAGCCAATGCGCAGGCCATAAGCGCTGAAGCCCAGCAGCTTCTGGTGCAAATGGGAGTTGACCCAAAAGCGTGGATAGAGGCGATGGCAACGCCAAAAGATAAGCTTTACCTATTCACTGATAAAGAAATTAGAGATCTTAATTGGATTGTTAAGTAACCTTTGTAATAGGCGTTGTATGAATTGTTTTAACAACAGTTTTGTTTGTTGGACTGGAAATTAATAGAGTTGGTTTTGGGCATGGTAATGGACCTTTCATTAGACCAGATAAAAACGATTAAGAGCAAAATAGATCACGGCTATCGTGATATGGATATTGCTCAAACGATCGAATATTTTAGAAAGTTCTTTGTTGAGACTTGTCCTATTCCAAGCGACCAGTTGAAAGACGTTACGATTGGTGATTTTGGCTGTGGTTATGGCTGGTTAGCGTTGGCCTTCGCGCTGCATACGGATGCTCAAATCATTGCCATGGACATTGACGAAGGTCGCGTGAATGCTGCCCGTGAACTGGCTGACTATTTTGGCGTTTCAGATAAAATAGAATTTCGTACTGGCAGCTTAATGGAGCTTCCCTTTAAAGAACTCGAAGTTGATGTTGGTTACACGATTGAGGCGCTTGAGCACATTGGAGCTGATGAACGGGCTTTTTCAGAATTAACAAGAGTGTGTAATCGTTATTTGGTTGCGACAACACCTAATAAATGGTTCCCGCTAATTGCCCATGATACACGGCTACCGTTTTGCCATTGGTTGCCGATGCCGCTGCGCGATATTTATGCAAAGTTATGCGGCCAAATGGAAAAACAACATGGCAATTATTTTTGGAGCGAGCTGGATTTAAAGCGTGGGCTTGCGGGCTTTGAGCGCGCACCCAGCTTTATGCAATTTCCTGATGCCGCAAGTTATTTGGGGCAATATCCTACTTACCTACCCTATAACGGGGGTGAAGTGCGTCAAATTGGGCGACTGAAAAGGATCTATATGACATGGGCTTCTAGAGTCTTGGGTCGTCACGTATCGTATGCTCTGCCCAATCTTTCTGGCATCTGGCAGCGGCGTCAAAGCGAGCGCTGATTAACCCGTTTTGATACTTGCTCTGCTGTTTCCACGCGCTCAGAATATCGATCAACTAGATATTCTGAACGCCCCCGCACCATATGGGTAAATTTCACAAGCTCCTCAACCACATCAACAATACGATTGTAGTAGGGCGAAGATTTCATGCGGCCATTATCATCAAATTCAGTAAATGCTTTGGGAACAGAAGACTGATTTGGAATGGTGACCATGCGCATCCACCGCCCTAGAGTTCGCATTTGATTGACCGAGTTAAAGCTCTGAGAACCGCCACAGACCTGCATCAGGGCAAGGGTCTTGCCCTGTGTTGGTCGCATTCCGCCGATTGATAAGGGGATCCAATCAATTTGAGCCTTCATAATGCCTGTCATGGCACCGTGGCGCTCTGGTGATACCCATATCATCCCTTCAGACCAAAAGGCCAGATCACGTAATTCCGTTACTTTGGGATGGCTATCTTCCACGCTATCTGGAAGAGGAAGATCGCTGGGGTCAAAAATTTTGGGTTCAGCCCCAAAAAACGTCAAAAGGCGAACGGTTTCTTCTGCGACCAGTCGCGAATAGGAGCGTTCTCGCAAGGAACCATAAAGCACTAAGATACGCGGTTTATGCTTTGGGCCGTCAGGTGCTTTGAGGTCTTCGATATTGATTGAATGGGCATGATTGCCATCCAGATTGGGTAGATCATCTGTCGTCATAGGGTTATCGTCTTACTGTGAGGGGGTATCTGATGGAATAGCTATCATTGATAGATAACGATAGCATGACAAACTGAAAATGAAGACGCAAGAGCGTGGTGCATTATAAAAGTAATTCACGTGTCATGAGGCTGATTCCGGCAATGAGCAGCAGAAATATCAAAAGCCTTTTGAATTGGTGATCTTTGAGTCTTTTAAAGATGATTATTCCAACTTGTGCTGCAATAATTGATAAAGGGATGGCAATGGCGAGATTAAAAAGGACGGGTTTGCTGTAAACACCTTGAAAAGCGAGTATAGCTGCGGAAAGGCTTAAAATAATAATATTAAATGGTTGTAGAATGCCGCGCTGTTCATGCTTCGGCCATGGCCGCAAAGCGATCCACATGGTTGGTAACGAGCCAGATAATCCAGCAACAGCTCCTAATATGCCAGCGAAAAAACCGATTATACCATCAATGATATTGGTGGGCCGTGTGAAGTTTGGCAGCCCTTTTTTAAGGGTAAAGAAGACACCATAAAGTATCAAAAATACGGCGATACCAATTTTTAGAATGCTGGGATTTATGATCGCCAATAACTCAATGCCTATTGGCACACCAAGGAGGGCGGGAAGAAGAAACCAAGCTAGTTTTTTATAATTTATGTGTTTCCAAACAACGATTATGCCCTGTATGCCACTGGAAACAGACATGAAAAGCGCCATTGCAACCGCTTCCAGTGGCGGCATGATTTGTAGCCACCAACCTAAAGCGAATAAAGATGTGCCAAAGCCGGCGAGGCCATTGATGAACCCTCCGGCAAGAGAGCCTGCTGTAAGGAGGAGAAAAAATTCCAGCGTCATTGAGTGGTCGCACTAGGTCGCGGCACAATAGTTGTTTTGATGTCATTCAATCCTGCCACACCGCCGGTCATTACATTGCCAGCACGCACAGCGCCAACACCGGCTGGCGTGCCAGTCATAATAAGATCTCCCGGTGCCAGCTCGACAGATTGTGACAAAATAGAAATGTGTTCTTTTACAGACCAGATCATGTCGCTGATATCGGCGTCCTGTTTGATGTCTCCATCAACCGCCAGCCAGATACGGCCCTGTTCTAGGGAGGCAATATCAGCTATTGGAGAAAGCGGAGCGATAGGCGCAGAATTGTCAAAACCTTTCGCTAAATCCCAAGGTCTTCCCATTTTTTTTGCGACAGCTTGTAGATCGCGACGGGTTAAATCAATGCCGACCCCCGCGCCCCAGATGTGGTCATAAACATCATCTTGCGCGATGTCTGAACCGCCTTTGGCCATGGCAATCACCAGCTCTATTTCAAAATGCATATCATCAGTTTGTGGGGGATAGATAAGGTCTGCACCGCTATCAACCACGGCGTCAGCTGGTTTTGTAAAGAAGAAGGGCGGCTCACGGTCAGGATCTTTACCCATTTCTCGCGCATGAGCCGCGTAGTTTCGTCCAACGCAAAAGATACGGCGAACTGGAAAACGATGATCGCTATTTGCAATAGAAACAGAGGCTTGTGGTGGGGGTGAAATTACAAATTTTGTCACGTCGATATTCCTACATATCTTGGCGTGTTAGTTATATTCATAATTGGTTCCCCTGCTTATCTGTTTCTGTGGTATCGATAAAGGCTAGTTCGTTGCTTGGCGATAAATTAAAAATTATGATGTGATTTCTTTTTTATAACCGTAAATGAGTTAAATATGTCGAAGCCTATCCTATTAATAGATTATGCTGAACCGGGCAAAAATAGTTACGGTATTATTCGTCTGCTTGCAGCATTGGCAGTGGTTTTCTCTCATGCATCTATCATTTCTGGTGGTGTCTCTATTAAAGAGCCTCTAGAAGTTTTGACAGGCTACACCTTGGGTGCGCATGCGGTCCATATTTTTTTCGTTTTGTCCGGCCTCATGGTTACAGCAAGCTTTGAGCGGTCACGCAACATCTATGCTTTTGTATGGGCGCGATTATTGCGAATTTATCCTGCGATGATGACGGTGGTGGTCGTTTTTATCATTATCGGTGGACTTTTTTATACGAGTGCGGCGCAATCAGACTATTGGTCATCAGGAAATATTGGCGGCTATTTTTTGCGTAATATGCTGCTTCTTGGTGGCGGAGCCACTTTGTTGGGTATCTTCGAAAATAACCCTCTCGCTAACGCAATTAATGGTCCTTTATGGACGCTGAAGTTTGAAGTTGTCTGCTATATTTCATTGGTTATCACGCTTGGATTAGCGCAAAAGTTTTTTCCACCTGAAAAACGCCAGAAGATAATATTGATTATCACCGGTATGATTTTGGCCACTACACTTTTACTACATGTGACGCCTCCAGCTTATCATGATAGCGGTCATTTAGATCATTTGATTAGAATGGCATTTGCCTTCTATTTGGGGTCCCTTGCTTGGACTCTTAGGGCTCGTTTTGTGCTTTCGGCTTGGATTGTCTCAGGCTTGTCAGTGCTCGTTGTTCTTTTTACACATTTTACTTTGCCGTTGAGAGAGCAAATCCAGATAATCTTCCTAGCCTATGGTGTTTTGTGGTTAGGACATTTCAGTGGCGGCAAGCTCCAAAGCTTTATTGATAAGCAAGATTACTCATATGGCGTTTATATAATTGGATTTCCTGTGCAGCAGACGCTGATGCTCTACAATGAGTCGATGACGCCTATACAAAACTTTTTGATGGCAGTGCCAATTACTCTTGTACTGGCAGCACTGAGCTGGAATTTGGTCGAACGACCGGCTATGAAGTTCAAAAAAATATTCAATTCGGGATTAAAAGTAGGCCTCCTAGGTCGTTATAGGTTGGGCTAGCAGGTCAGGATCAATTGTCTGCACTGTTTTATTTAGTTCTGATTACTTGTTCGGTCCAATCATCAACTCGGGCCGCACATATTGATCGAACTCTTCTTCGCTTAAAAGCCCCAATGCAAGGGTTTCCTCTTTCAAGGTTGTACCGTTCTGATGGGCCGCTTTTGCGATCTTCGTCGCATTGTCATAGCCAATGTGAGGGTTAAGCGCTGTCACAAGCATTAGAGAACGTTCCATTAGAGTTTTGATGTTGTCTTCATTGGCTTTAATGCCAACAACGCAGCGGTCGGTGAAAGACACAGCCGCATCACCCAAAAGTTTGATGGATTGCAACATCGCATAGCCCATCACGGGATTATAAACATTCAATTCAAAGTGCCCTTGCGAACCGGCAAAAGCAATCGTTGTTTGATTGCCCATCACCTGAGCACAGACCATAGTCATGGCTTCACATTGTGTCGGGTTCACTTTGCCTGGCATGATCGAAGAGCCAGGCTCATTTTCTGGCAAGGACAGCTCGCCAAGGCCCGAGCGCGGGCCAGAACCTAAAAGGCGCACATCATTGGCGATCTTAAACAAAGACGCTGCAACGGTGTTGAGTGCACCATGAGCATAAACATAAGCATCATGGGCGGCCAAAGCCTCAAACTTGTTGGGCGCGGTGCGGAAGGGAAGGCCGGTGATGTCAGAAACGGCACTGGCAAAGTCGCTATCGAAGCCAACCTTTGAATTGAGGCCGGTGCCCACGGCGGTGCCGCCTTGGGCTAATTCATAAAGACCATCGAGTGTTTCTTCAACGCGCTTAATGCCCATGGCAACTTGGTGGGTATAGCCAGAGAATTCCTGACCCAATGTGAGCGGTGTTGCATCTTGCGTATGGGTGCGGCCAATTTTGATGATATCTTTGAAGGCTTCGGATTTTGCCTGAAGGGCTGCGTGTAGATGTTTCAAGCCGGGTAGAAGCACTGAATTAATTTCTCGCGCTGCCGCGATATGCATTGCAGTGGGGAATGTGTCATTTGATGATTGGCCCATGTTGCAATGGTCATTGGGGTGAACGGGTTCCTTTGTCCCAATTACACCCCCCATGATTTCGATTGCACGATTTGCAATCACCTCATTGGTGTTCATATTGGATTGTGTGCCGGATCCTGTCTGCCAGACAACAAGGGGGAAATGGTCATCGAGATCGCCGCTTGCGACTTCGTTGGCCGCTTGTTCAATCGCTTTGGCGCGATCATCATCAAGTTTTCCCATTTTGTGATTCACACGCGCTGCCGCTTGTTTCACGATGCCCAGTGCATGAATGAGGGGTAGGGGTTGTGTTTCGCCGCCTATTGGAAAGTTCATGATAGAGCGGGCCGTTTGTGCGCCATAATATTGGCCTTCGGGTATATCGAGTGAGCCGAATGAATCGCTTTCGCTACGGGCTGGTATTTTGGACATGAGGCGCTCCTTGTCGATCAATGTTATTGCAACATAGTCACAATAGATCAGTATGCAAGCAGGCAAATAGGACAATTTAATAGTGGCCTAGCTATTGAATAGCTTCACTCTATGTAAGGTTATAAATGCAGATTTAAATATGTATTTGGGTGTTTTAAATTCGGCATCACTCTGCTAATAGATACTACAAATGAGACTTTAAGTCTCATTTGTGAGATTTTATACGTAAATATTTATCATACCCTAGAAACGATCCAGCGGCACTAAAGCCTTAGCTGGGTCCACAAATAGGGATAGCAGTTTCTGTTTTTGTAATGCAAAAGATTAAGTAGATTTCATGCCAGCACAGTGTTGGCCAGAGGAGATTCAAGGTTGGCTAATAAAGACAGAGGACTGGATACATCCCCCCATGTATCCGATGAAATACGCCAAACCACATGTTATATGTGTGCGTGCCGTTGCGGCATCAATGTGCATATGCGCAAGGATGAAGCTGGCAAAGACAAAATTCGTTACATCGAGGGCAATCGCGATCACCCAATCAACAAGGGTGTTTTATGCGCGAAAGGCTCAGCAGGCATCATGCAGCACTATTCTCCTGCGCGCCTGAAAAAACCACTGAAACGGGTCGGTGAGCGCGGCGAAGCAAAATTCGAAGAAATCGAATGGGATGAAGCACTGGACATAGCACAGGACTGGCTATCAACCATTCGCAAAGATGATCCTAAGAAATTAGCTTTCTTTACAGGCCGCGACCAAAGCCAATCCTTTACAGGCTGGTGGGCGCAAATGTTTGGGACGCCAAATTTTGCGGCACATGGCGGCTTTTGCTCGGTCAATATGGCTGCTGGAGGCATCTATACATTTGGCGGCGCCTTTTGGGAATTTGGATCACCGGATTGGGACAAAAGCGAATATTTCATGATCTTTGGTGTTGCAGAAGATCATGATTCAAATCCAATCAAAATAGGTCTTTCTAAACTTAAAAATCGCGGCAAAAAAATTGTCGGCGTGAACCCGATTCGCACAGGCTATAATGCCATTGCTGACGAATGGGTCGGTATTACACCGGGCACAGACGGCTTGTTTGTACTGGCATTGGTGCATGAGCTTTTGAAGGCTGGCCAGATCGATCTAGACTACCTGATCCGATATACGAATGCCCCATGGCTAGTGATTGATAACCCTGATGGTGACGATCATGGTCTTTTTGCACGTGACAAAGATGGCAATGCACTGGTTGTGGATCGCACAACAGGCAAAGTTGTTGCCTATAATAAGAAAGGCGTCAAACCGCATCTTAAAGGCGAGTTCACTGTGTCAAAAGGCAAAAAGGCTCGCCCAGCTTTTGAGCTTTTGGCTGAAAAATACCTGTCAGACGAATATTCACCTGAAAATGTCACTGAAACCACAGGGGTTCCCGTCAACCAGATGAAGCGTCTGGCGCAAGAAATTGCGGATGCGGCATTTAAAAGCGAGGTGGTGATTGATCAACCATGGACAGATATGCGCGGCGAAAAGCATGACAAGATGATTGGTCGCCCGGTCGCTTTCCATGCAATGCGCGGCATTTCTGCTCATTCAAATGGTTTCCAAACATGTCGAGCCATTCACCTGTTGCAAATTTTACTAGGTTCAATTGATAGCCCAGGCGGGTTTCGCTACAAGCCACCTTATCCGCGCCCTGTTGATGCTCAACCCAAGCCACATGGCGGCGGCAAAGGAGAAGGCCCTCTGTCTGGCCCACACCTAGGCTTTTTGAACAGTCCAGAAGAATTACTTCTCGAAGATGATGGTCTTACAGCTCAGCGTATTGATAAGGCATTTTCGTGGGACGCGCCAATGTCATCACACGGATTGATGCATATGGTGATATCAAACGCGCATGCACGCGAGCCTTATGGCATCGATGTTCTCTTCATGTATATGGCGAATATGGCGTGGAATTCTTCCATGAATACAGCCAGCGTTATGAAGATGCTCACGGATAAAAAAGATGATGGTGAATATGTCATTCCAAAAATAATCTATTCGGATGCCTATTCATCTGAGATGGTGGCTTATGCTGATTTGATTTTACCAGATACGACATATCTAGAGCGTCACGATGCCATTTCGATGCTGGACCGACCGATCAGTGAACCAGATGCAATGTGTGATGCAATCCGATGGCCGGTTGTAGAGCCTGATCGCGATGTACGCGGTTTTCAGTCTGTCTTAGTTGAGCTTGGCGGGCGGCTTGGACTGCCTAATATGGTCAACGAAGATGGTTCGCATAAATACAAAGACTATGCCGATTACATGATCAATCATGAGCGCAGACCCGGTGTTGGTCCGCTTTCAGGCTGGCGTGGGGATGGTGATAAAACCGGTCGCGGTGAGCCGAATCCCGATCAGATTAATAAGTATATTGAAAATGGGGGGTTCTCGGAAACACATGTGCCGAAAGAGGCGCTCTATTTCAAACATGCCAATGTCGCATGGCAGGATTTTGCTGTGGAAATGGGTTTACAAGAAGGGCATGTTGAAAATGTCTTCCAGCTTTATTTGGAACCCCTTCGTAAATTTCAACTCAGTGCAGAAGGTAAGGCAGAACCACAACCGCCAGAAACTCACAGGCAACGGATCAAAAATTGCTTTGATCCGCTACCGATCTGGTATCCCCCTTTTGAGGGGACAGATATTGATGAGAAAGAATTTCCTTATCACGCTCTAACGCAGCGACCTGCAGCTATGTACCATTCATGGGGTTCGCAAAACCCGTGGCTTCGACAAATCCACGGAACAAACCCGATGTATATACCAGGTGAAATCTGTGACGATGTTGGCCTTGTTGACGATGATTGGGCGTGGATCACATCATATCACGGCAAAATAAAAGTGCCGATCAAACGCATGGATGCTGTCAACGGTAAGACCATGTGGACATGGAATGCGATTGGCAAGCGCAAGGGTGCATGGGCGCTTGATAGTGATGCACCGGAAACTAAAAAAGCCTTCCTGCTCAATCACCTCATCAATGAGCTTTTACCACCCAAAGGCGATGGACTTCGTTGGGCAAATTCTGACCCAATCACCGGACAAGCCGCGTGGTTTGACCTTCGTGTGAAAATCGAAAAAGCAGAACCTGGTCTTGAGGTCAGCGAGCCGCAATTCGATGAGCAAGGCAATCCAGGCTTTTCTACCGATGATAAATTATCTTACGGAAAGGAGTGGACGAAGTGACAACCCTCCCAACTACGACCAACAAAAAGCTTGGTCTTGTCATTGACCTCGATGTCTGCGTTGGCTGCCATGCTTGTGTGGTCAACTGTAAAGAATGGAACACGGGCGGCTATGGTGCGCCTTTGTCGGACACCGACCCCTATGGCAGCAATCCTGTCGGTGCTTGGCTCAACCGCATTCATACCTTTGAGGTCACACCGGAAGATGCCCCGGCCTCTATCGTGCATTTCCCAAAATCATGCCTTCATTGTGATGATGCGCCTTGTGTTACTGTGTGCCCCACAGGAGCCAGCTATAAGCGCTCTGAAGACGGCATCGTACTGGTGGAAGAAGACAAATGCATCGGCTGTGGCTTATGTGCTTGGTCGTGCCCTTATGGCGCTCGCGAGATGGATCCTGTCGAGCAAGTGATGAAGAAGTGCACCTTGTGTGTTGATCGCATCTACAATGAAAATCTTGAAGAGGTCGACCGCGTCCCTGCATGCGTGCGCACATGCCCTGCCAATGCTCGTCACTTTGGTGATTTTGCTGATCCAAATTCGGATGTCTCCATCATGACGCGTGAGCGTGGGGGTATCGATTTGATGCCTGAGATGAGAACAAAACCGGTCAATCAATATCTGCCGCCACGTCCAAAAACACGACCAGACGCGGCACCCACTATGACAACGCCAATACCAAAAGCTGAAGGCGGTCTTTTGGGTTGGGTTGATAAAATGTTGGAGGCGCTCTAATGCATCCCGCCCTATCGGTTATATTCTTCACCGTCACTTCAGGCGCAGGTTTTGGCTTTATGTTCGTGCTTGGCCTTGGTTTGCCAATGCCTGAAAGTCGAGTTGCAGCCTTCTTTATTTCTGCGCTGGCTGGTGGGCTTGCTATTGCAGGCTTGATCTCATCAACGTTCCACCTTGGCCACCCTGAGCGGGCATGGCGGGCATTCTCGCAATGGCGCTCATCATGGTTGTCTCGTGAGGGCGTGCTGGCAGTTTTAGCCTTGTCTTGCTTCGGTCTTTACGTACTGTTTTGGGTGTTTTCGGGTGAGCGTATTTTGATGCTTGGTTTGTTAGTCAGCGTCCTATCATTCGCCACAATTTTTGCAACGGCCATGATTTATGCCCAGCTTAAAACCGTGCCAAACTGGCATACATTTTGGACGCCTCTTTGCTATCTTTTCTTTGCTATCGCCTCCGGTCTACTTTTGGCGGCGGCTTTCACCACAAGTAATTCAGTCAGCATCACAACAGCCGCATTTGTATTTGTTATTCTATCTTGGGCAATAAAACTAAAATGGTGGAGCCGCGCGGCCGCCGTTGGATTTAGCGATACGGGGTCAGATGTTGGCACCGCAACGGGGCTTGGTAAAATTGGCAAAGTGAGATTGCTAGAAAAACCACATTCAGGTGAGAACTATCTAACCAAAGAAATGGTGCATCAGATTGGTCGTAAACACGCTGATAAACTGCGAAAGCTTGCTCTTATTGTTGGTGGGGTAATACCAGCTATTTTATGTTTATTGGTTGCGTTCTTTGGCCTTCCAAGCCTTGTTCTGTTTTTAGCATTCATTGCCATGGCGGTTGGCCTGTTCGCGGAGCGCTGGTTATTCTTCGCTGAGGCCAAGCACGCTGTGTCTTTGTATTATTAATCAGCTAAGCTTTTTCAAAAAAGGCTGCATCAGATCAAAGAGAGCGTCGGGCTTTTCAACGCAGGGTAAATGCCCTGAGCCTTGAATAATTTCATAGCCCGCACCCGGTATTAATCTAGAGAGCTCTTCAACAAGAGCAGGCGGCGTGGCGCCGTCTTCGCTGCCAACAATACATAAGGATGGCACTTTGATGTTGGGCGCTTGCTCAGTGAAGTCTGCATCTCTTATGGCCGCACTTGTCCCCATATATCCCTCAGGTGATGTGCGCTCCAGCATATGTCGATAACCCGCAAAAGTTGCTACCTGCGCGGAGCGGAATTCTTTGGAAAACCAGCGCGACAAAATCAATTCTGAGATGGCTGGAATGCCGATTTCATTGACAGCTTTAATACGCCCATTCCACAGCTCTGTATCACCAATTTTGTGTGCCGTATCACAAAGCACTAAAGCTTTCACAAGGTCGGGCCGAGCGAGCGTTAGCCCCTGTGCGATCAATCCACCAACTGACAGCCCGCAGATAATCGCATCTTTTACCTTAAGGTAATCAAGCAAAGCAGCAAGGTCAGCCACGTGATCATCTATTTTATAGGGCGCTGGCGGTGAATCAGAAAGACCGTGTCCCCGCTTGTCGTAGGTCACAATAGAAAACTCACCAATAAGCTGAACGATGACATCGCGCCAAATTCTAAAATCAGTTCCAAGTGAATTTGAAAAGACAATCACTGGTTTGCCCTCAGGTGCGCCAATAACCTGATAGTGCAGAGTGATATTGTTGAGTTTTTCAAACTGCATTAATAGTACCCCATAAAAAAATAGTTTATAAATATCTGAGAGTATTGTCTCATAGATGCATCTTCTCATCTCGAACACTGTTTCACCAGTAAATAGAATTTGAACAGGGTTATTGCTTTCCACTGCAAATGCTTGAATGGTAATAGTGCATTTAAATGTCATACAGCGAGAAGTCCTGTTGAGCCCCTTGTTTGAAGAGATTGACTACCGACCGACGCCCATCGGCGCAATAAGCCTGCGTCGCCGCCGTATTCTGGCGCTTGATCAAGATGTCTATGAGATCATTTTGGGTGATGAGCATTTGATGTCGAGTTTGTTCAACGCATCAGAAATTGCACTAGCAAAGCTGGGGCTTGAAGCTCACGCTGGCAAGGCGCTTGATGTTGTGGTTGGCGGCTTGGGCTTAGGCTATACGGCAGGCGCGGTTCTAGAGCATGATAACGTCGCATCTCTCACCGTTGTTGAATTTCTCGATGCGGTTATCGACTGGCATGTAGAGGGTTTGGTGCCACTTGATCCACCTTTGTCAAAAGACAAACGATGCCGTGTCGTTCAAGGCGATTTCTTTGAGTTGGCAGCATCTGAAACAGGATTCGATGCGCGAGAGCCAGCGCGCCTTTTCGATGCAATCTTAATCGACATAGACCATGCACCTGATTGGTTGCTGGATGAACGCAGCGGTGGTTTTTACAGTGTTGATGGACTTGAAAAACTCACCCGCCACTTAAAGCCCGGTGGCGTCATGGGGCTTTGGTCAGACAAGTTGGAAGATAAAGAATTTACGCAGCGTTTAGCGGATGTTTTTGATAAAGCATGGGCAGAGCCAGTAACTTTTCACAATCCGCTACAAGATAAACCATTCACACAAACGGTCTATCTTGCTTTGAAAAAGTCTTAAGCGATTTCTTTAAACAGACGCGGCTGATCTTCTACCTTTACGGAAACGATTTTTCGGGTTGCCGTTTCTTGCCCCAGGTTTCGAGCTGGGTTTTGAGCCGTTGGTACGTTTGCCGCTTGGGGTACCTGCACCGGCAGTATTGCGCTGGCCGCCTGCTCTTTTAGCATCGCGGTTTCTATTGCCATGAGCTTTGCCTCCGGCGCGTCCTCCTCTTGTGGGAGTTTTATTAGCGCGTGCTTCTGCCTTGGTTGGGCGCTGGCCACTTGCGGCATGGATGTTAATTTTCATCACTTCTTCAATGGCGAAAAGCAAATGAGCATCGCCCGGGGAACAAAAGGCAATAGCTTGGCCCTCTGCGCCTGCGCGCGCTGTGCGGCCAATACGGTGGACATAGTTCTCGGGAACTTCTGGTAGATCGAAATTATACACAAAGGCAACACCAGGAATATCAATGCCGCGCGCAGCCACATCGGTGGCGACGAGAATTTTTATATTTCCAGCGCGGAAATCACGAATAGCACGATCGCGTTGACCCTGACTTTTATTGCCATGAATGGAGGCCGCATCAAAACCTTTGGCAACCAACCGCTTCATTAGTTTTTCGGCACCATGCTTTGTGCGGGCAAAAACAATGGACAACTCTTCAGGATTTTTAGAAAGGCATTCTTCAAGAAAATCGGCTTTTTTGCCGCCATCAATGTAATGGACGCATTGGGTCACTTTATCTGCGGCCTTGCCAACACTGGCTGTTTCTATTCGCACAGGATCATTCAAATAAGATTTTGAGAGTTCAGCCATTTGTTTTGGCATGGTGGCCGAAAACAGCAGTGTCTGACGTTTTGGGGCAAGCAATTTTGCAATTTTGCGAAGCGCATTGATAAAGCCAAGGTCGAGCATTTGGTCTGCTTCATCGAGAACCAGAAAATTTGTTTCATTCAACCGCAACGCGCCGCGATCAAGAAGGTCCATTAAACGGCCAGGGGTAGCAACTAGAATATCAGTGCCTTGTTCCAGCTTTTTGCGCTGAACGTTAATGGACGCGCCACCAACAACCACATTCACGCGCAGGCTAGTGCCTTGGACGTAAAGACGTAAATTATCGGCGATTTGATTGGCTAGCTCGCGGGTCGGTGCAAGGATCAATGACTTTGCAGTTTTTGGCTGCGGGCGGCCCTTGTTGGCGAAAAGATGTTCGACAAGCGGCAAGCCGAACGCAGCTGTTTTGCCAGTGCCTGTTTGGGCAAGACCCATAATGTCGCGGCCTTCCATCACAAGTGGAATGGCTTTTTGCTGGATTGGGGTTGGTTTATCAAAACCAAGGCGTGCAATGGATTTGAGGATGAGTGGAGAAAGCCCAAGGGCTTCGAAATTAGACAAGGAAATACCTTTCAAGGTGCGATCCAGCCTATGGCTTGGTATCGCATAATAAAAATAAGACGCCCCATTAGCCTGGGAGAAGGCGAACGGTGTCGTCTGGTGCGGTTGGGTTTCATCACGCTCTTGCTGATGGAACCACTAGAACCCCGCGTGAATTGGGAAACTGGGTAGGAAAGCGTCAATGATATCAAAAGCGGTATCAAAGAACGCTGGCGCATTTATCTCTCGGAAACACTCAATGGTGCTCTATAATCGGGAGAGGGACTGCTCACGCGGCAGCAATGCAAGGATGTCAGTCCTATCTGCTTTAAAGCATTGAAAGTCAAGCAGTCATTTGTAAAGTAGCTTAATGATAAACCTGATTAAACCGCAATTCGGACATCGGTAGCACGTGAGATATGACGAAGTTTTCTGCAAATTTGGGATTCCTATGGTCTGAGTTATCGCTTGTTGACGGTATTCGAGCTGCGAAGCTGGCAGGCTTTGATGCTGTTGAGTGCCACTGGCCTTATGAGACGCCGCCTCAAGATGTTGCAGATGTCTTAGAGGAAACTGGATTGGTGATGCTTGGTCTTAATACTGTGTGTGGTGGTGAGAATGAGAAAGGGCTGTCAGCCTTGCCGGGGCGTGAGCAAGAGGCGCGTGAGGCTATTGATCAAGCCATTGCTTATGCGCGCGCCATAGACGCAAAAAATATTCATGTAATGGCGGGCTTTGCAAGTGGCGTAGAGGCACAAGCAACCTTTATTGAGAATCTTGAATATGCCTGCATGGGCGCTAAAAAATCAGGCATTACAATTCTTATCGAACCACTTAATCATTATGATGCGCCCGGTTATTTTTTGACCAATTCGTCGCATGCGAAAGAGATCATTGAAAGCGTTGGTGCCTCCAACTTAAAGCTGATGTATGATTGTTATCATATGCAAATCATGGAAGGTGACTTGAGCCGTCGTTTGACGAATCTGCTGCCAATTATCGGGCACATCCAAATTGCAGGCGTACCAGAGCGCGGCCCGCCGGATAGTGGTGAAATCGCCTATACTCATCTTTACAAATTACTTGATGACCTCGGCTACAGCACGCCACTTGGCGCTGAATATAGACCTTTAGGCTCGACAGAAGAAAGCTTAGATTGGTTGGCTGCGATTAAGGATAATGTTCAGTGATTGATTATGAGCGACGTGTGGCAAATCATTCAAGGGCGCGGGCAGCGTGCCAATGGGCCATTTGATAGTGGGAAATCCCAGCGCAGTGTTAAGTCTTCACCCGACAGCTCCATGCCTACGAAATAACCGCGTAAAGAATCTTCTCCGCATATCGCATGTGCCCCAGTGAAAAAGCCGTTTTTACGCGCGTCAATCGCCGCCCAGTTAAGGCTGCAATAGAGTTGTCCTTTTTTCAACCAGCGTTTGCTGATCTCAAACGGCTCAGCCAAAACCGTTCCGCCCTGCTTGATTGGTTCGCGCGCGCATTGCTTCGGCGTGCCCCATGTTCCATAGAAGGCCTCGTGCTTATCGGCGGCGAGGGCTTTAGCAGGAAAGATAAGAAAAGGGATCAAAAAGACGGTGCGCATTGATGTAGTCTATGCCATGGCCCGAAACGATTGCCAATCAAATTGCCTTGATGGGAGTGTTCAAATAGACGGCTGATTTAAATGCCGCAGTCGAGGTTACGTACCTTCATACCCCTTCGGGTTTTTGCGTATCCAGTTCCATGTGTCAGCGCACATGGTTTCCAGATCCCGTTCAGCTTTCCAGCTGAGCTCAGACTGTGCGAGGCTTGTATCCGCGTAACATGATGCAACATCGCCTTCACGGCGTGGGGAAATTTGGTAGGCAACTTTTTGATTCGAAGCCCGTTCAAAAGCGCGGATCATTTCCAAAACACTATAGCCTGTACCGGTGCCGAGATTAACCGCATGGCAGCCGGTGTTGGAGAGTTTATCATGCGCTGCCAGATGCCCGCGTGCGAGGTCCATCACATGGATATAATCGCGTACGCCTGTGCCATCAGGGGTCTCATAATCATCGCCAAAAACAGACAGCTGCTCGCGCCTCCCACTCGCTACCTGCGCAATGAATGGCATGAGGTTATTGGGTATACCAATCGGATTTTCACCGATGAGACCACTTTCATGCCCACCCACCGGGTTGAAATAACGAAGCAACATGATGCCCCAGCGAGGATCACTGGCGGCGAGATCGCGCAGAACATCTTCGATCATTTGTTTGGTGCGGCCATAAGGGTTGATAGCGCCAAGGGGGTGACTCTCGGTTAGTGGCAGATATTGCGGCACACCATAAACGGTCGCAGATGAACTGAATATAATCTTGCGAACGTCACATTCATTCATTGCTTCCAAAAGACGAAGCGAGCCAACGACATTATTGTCATAGTAAGAAAGCGGTATCTCATTCGATTCCCCGACAGCCTTGAGTCCTGCAAAATGCACAACACTGTCACAGTGATGGGCTTTTATGACCGAACAAAGCCCGTCCTTATCGCGGATATCGAGTTTCTCGAAATGGACCTTGCGACCCGTAATGTCAGCCACGCGTTCAAGGGACACTAAATGGCTATTTGTCAGGTTATCGACCACGACAACATCGTGACCAGCTTCTAAGAAAAGAAGGGATGTGTGTGAGCCGATATAACCGGCACCACCTGTGATTAAAACGCTCATTTCTATCAATAATCCTTATGATAAGGCGTTGATATCTTCATCAGTTAAGTCGCCAGGAACAATTGTCATCGGAATAGGGAAATGGCTGCTCATGGTTCGGGTAAAGTCTGAGATCAAAGGCCCTGGCCCTTCTCCATCCATACTGGCGGCGAGGACAAGAAGTGCTATATCTTCATCCTCTTCAATCAGTTCTGCGATCACTTCAGTTGGCACGCCTTCCTTAATGACCTGTTCCGGTTCAATTTGGGCTATTTCATGTGCAATATCATTAAAGCTACTAAGAATGGTTTGTGCCTGTTCATGTGCTTCGGCTCTCATCACACCCTCAACGCCCAGCCAATGCTGAAATTCAGATGGCTTGATTATATAGAGCATAATCAGCCCGCCATTCGTACGCTCGGCTCGCTTCGCTGAATAAGCAACGGCACGTGCGCACTCTGGTGTATCATCAAGAACCACTAGAAACTTGCGGCGATGACCTTCTTCAGAACTTTTACGTTTCCACCCCATAACAAACCTTTGCCAGTTGTATAGATTAGGTGACAAGCACCTATCTTAAAAAGCCCAGAATGTCTTTTACATCATCCATAATAGGCCGCGCTATAGCATTTGCACGATGCGCGCCTTCTCGCAAGACACCATCAATATAATCTGGCGCATCCACCAGTCTGCGCATTTCATTCGCGACCGGGCTTAAGGTTGTTAGTGCAAGCTCTGCAAGAGCGGGTTTGAATTCTGAAAACTGCTTGCCTCCATACTCACGAAGCACGTCATCTTTTGATTGGGCAGAAAGCGCGGCAAAGATGCCAACGAGATTGTTTGCCTCGGGCCGACCCTCCAAACCTTTTGTTTCACTTGGCAGTGCATCGGGGTCAGTTTTTGCCTTACGTAGTTTTTTCATAATCGTATCAGCATCATCTGTCAGGTTAAGACGAGACAGGTCTGAGGGATCAGATTTAGACATCTTCTTTGTGCCATCACGTAGCGACATTACCCGCGTGGCTGGCCCTTGGATCAAGGGCTCTGGGAGTGGGAAAAACCCACCCTCATGTCCTTGAGCGGCAATGGCATCGGCAAGATCAGTATTAAATTTAGATGCAATATCGCGTGACAGTTCCAAATGTTGTTTTTGGTCTTCGCCAACAGGTACATGGGTTGCTTTATAGGCCAGAATATCGGCAGCCATCAGATTAGGATATGAAAACAGGCCAACAGAGGCATTTTCTTTGTTTTTACCCGCTTTATCTTTGAACTGCGTCATCCGGTTTAGCCAGCCCATGCGGGCGGTACAATTGAAAACCCATGCAAGCTCTGCATGAACGCTGACCTGACTCTGGTTGAAGACGATTTGCTCCACTGGATCGACGCCGGCTGCGATGAAAGCAGCACTAACCTCGCGAATGTTATTTTTCAAAACATCTGGTGGCTGTATTTCCGCAGTAATGGCATGCTGGTCGACAACGCAATAAAGACAATTATGGGTTTCTTGCAAGGCGACGAATTTTACGATGGCCCCTAAGTAATTACCCAAGTGCAGGTTACCCGTCGGTTGAACGCCAGAAAAAACACGTGCTTCAAAGTTTGTTTCACTCATTTAGTGTTCCGATTATTTGCTTGCCATTTGCGATATTCGAGGGCGTTTAATTGTTTGGTGATTTACGACGCATTGTGCGCAGCATGTGCCTGAAATCAACCGCTCCCGTCAACCTGCATAAAATAAAATAGATAAATGCGCCCAAAATGACGAGGCCGCTGAGCGATGCTATTTGTGATAAAAAGCCATCCAGCAGGCCTTGGCTCTGCAGCCATTTTTGCGCGCCATAAAGGCCTAAAGCCATGCCGGCACTCGATAAAACCATCATCAAGCAGCGTCTGAGCGTGCTTGATTTTATGGGCCAGTAATTGCGGCGCTTCAAGCCGACATATAACAAGATAACATTCACCCATGCCGCCACACTGGTGGCCATGGCAATGCCAACGTGGTCATAAGTTTGGAATAAAATAATGGATAAGATGACATTCACAATCGCATTGATCGCGGCATAGATCATCGGGCTTTTTGTGTTTTCCCGTGCGAAAAAGGCAGGCGATAGCACCTTGATGAGAACAAAAGCCGGTAAGCCGATCGCAAAAGCGGAAAGAGCCGCTGAGACGCCAACTGTGGCTGCTGCATCAAAGGCGCCACGTTCATAAAGGGAAGAGGTGATTAAATGAGGAATAACCATGAGAGCGGCGGCGGCCGGCAATGTCAGGCACATGGCAAATTCCATCGACTGATTTTGTGTCTCAATAGCTTTGGATTTTTCACCGGATTTCAGATCGCGCGCCAATTCAGGCAAGAGCACAACCCCTATAGCAATACCAATCACGCCGAGTGGTAATTGATAAATCCTGTCAGCATATTGCAAAAGCGCAATCGCGCCATCTTGTGCTGAGGCGATGATTTGGCCAACCAGCAGATTGATTTGCGTGATTCCACCAGCGATGGCTGTAGGTACAGCCAGTATAAGAACCCGCTTCACCGGCGGTGTCATGCGTGGTCGGCTCATAGAAAGTCTAAACCCGGTCTTGCGTGCCGCCGCCCAAACAAGGGCAAGTTGTGCAAAGCCCGAGACAAACACACCCCAAGCCATATATGTTCCAGTGAGCGGCGTATTGCCTGTTTCGAACAAGGAACAGAAAAGCAAAACAGCAATCATGATGACATTGAGTAATACCGGCACAAAAGCGGCCGCAAAATAATGGCGGAACGAATTCAAAACGCCAGATAACATCGCAACCAGTGACATACATAAAAGATAGGGGAACATGATCCGTGCAAGATCAATGGTTAGCAGTGTTTTCTCGCTCCCCTCGCCAAATCGTGGTGCAATAATGGTTTTAACAAGCCAGGGCATGGATATTTCAGCCAAAGCAGTCAGCACCAAAAGAGTGACAAATAAAACGGAAAAGACTTGACGAGCAAAAGCTTGTGCCGCCTCGCGTCCACCAGTTTCAAGCTCTTTGGCAAACAGCGGGATGAAGGCGGTGTTAAAGGCTCCTTCTGCAAACAGGCGTCGGAAAAGGTTTGGAAATCTGAAGGCGGCATAAAAGGCATCCGCCACTGGACCAGCGCCAATTAAGCTTGCAATCAGTATCTCGCGCACAAACCCCAATATGCGACTGGCAATAGTGGCGCCGCCGACGGTTGCAAAGCTTTTGAATAAACGCATCTTTTAAGCCACTTTCTTTTTGGGTTTAGCAGGTGGGTTAAAAGCTTTTTCTAGATGCCGTTTGATTTTGCCTTGTCGTGCCTTATTGGTGATTTTTTCGCCCATCAGATCAGTCACGTAAAAGACGTCCACAGCACGTTCGCCGAAGGTAGCAATATGGGCAGATGATATGTTGAGACTCAGGCCAAAAATAGCATGTGCTAGATCATGCAGAAGACCTTTGCGGTCTTTGCCGGATGCTTCGATAACAGAAAATCGATTCGACAATGTGTTGTCTATCACGATTTCGGTTTGGACAGAAAACGCTTTGCTTGATTGTTGCACTGAGCGAAGGGAAATCCCGTTTTCGGTTTTTGGTTTTATACCCGCTAGCGAGTTTCTAATCTCGTCGCCAATTCTCTCTGCGCGTCTAATTTCGTCTTCTTCTTTATCAAACTCACGGCGCACGTGCATGGTATCGATGGCAAATCCATCGCGGGTTGTATAAATCTGGGCGTCAACAATATGGGCGCCAGCACGTGCACAAGCGCCAGCCAAAACCCTGAGCATGTCTGGTTGGTCCGGTGCATAGATAGTGATCTCTGTCACGCCTTCAAATGCGAGGGTGTGGGCCATGGTGGCTAGAGGCATATCACCGATTTGCGACTTTAAGATGAACTCGGCATGTTGTTTTTGCGTCTCAAGATCGGTGCGCAACAAATAGGCGGGATAGTGGCGCTCTACATAAGCAATTCTATCTGCTTCATCCCATCCAGTTAGTGCCTTGGCCAATGCGCCACGGGCTTCTTCCATGCGCTTTTCAATCGCTATGGTATTGTATCCACCGGCTAACAAGGGCTGAGTTTCATGATATAATGTTCGAAGCAATTGTCCTTTCCAGCCATTCCAAACGCCTGGGCCAACGGCTTTGATATCGCAGATAGTCAAAATTAAAAGCAGTTTTAAACGTTCAGGGCTTTGCACTATATTGGCAAAATCCCGGATGGTTTTGGGGTCGCTTAAATCTCTTGATTGCGCGATGATGCTCATGGTCAAATGTTCAAGCACCAGCCATGAGAGTGTCTCAATTTGCGATGGTTTGAGATTAAACCGTTTGCCAATACGCTTGGCCACCTTCGCCCCTGCAATGGAATGATCTTCTGGTCGTCCCTTGGCAATATCGTGTAAAAAAAGTGCGATATAAAGCATCCGTCGGTCGTCGAGTGTATCGAACAGATTATGAGCAACAGGATGCTCGTCTTCCGACTCTTTGTGCTCAATAGAAGAGAGCACACCAATCGCGCGGATTGTGTGTTCGTCTACTGTGTAGTGATGATACATATTGAATTGCATCATCGCGATGATTTTACCAAAATCTGGTACAAACCGACCTAAAACACCTGATTCATTCATCTTGCGTAATATGGTTTCAGGATCACGTTTGGAGCATAAAACCTCCAAGAAGATATCATTTGCTTCCCTGTTTGCGCGCACTTCCTTGGTGATCAATTTCAAAGAACGTGCCATCAAATGCAAAAGGTTTGGGTGAAAATTTAGCCCAGTTCTGTCTGCAGTCTTAAAGGCGCGCAGAAAATTCACGGGGTCTTTTTTAAAAATATCGTCATTCGTTTGGATGATACGGTTGTTTTCATTCAAAAAGACATCATTGCCCTTTATCGCGCTTGGTTTGCGACCTCTGATTGCTGCTACGAGGCGGTTAAGCTTGGGCGCTTTCTTTACCTGATTTTGCTCTAATTTGGTTGATAGAATATTGGTTAGATCACCAACGTTTTTTGCGACCAAAAAATAGTGTTTCATAAAACGCTCGACATCGAGCAACCCGCCATGCGTTTTATAATTGAGCCGCTTTGCCATTTCACGCTGAAGGTCAAAGCTAAGGCGTTCTTCTGCCCTGCCTGTCAGATAATGCAAATGACAGCGAACCGCCCACAGAAAGTCGCCTGATTTACGAAACAATTTATATTCGTCTTTGTTGAATATACCTTCTTTGAGAAGCTCATCCGCTGTTTTGACCTGATAGAAATATTTTGAAATCCAGAACAATGTGTGTAGGTCACGCAGTGCTCCTTTACCTTCTTTCAGGTTGGGCTCGACCAGATAACGGGAGCCACCAGCCCTACTGTGCCGCTGATCGCGTTCTGCCATTTTTGCTTCAATAAATTTAGCGCTTGTGCCGCGGATAACCTCTTTGCTGAACCTTTCTTCCATATCGTCGAAAAGGTCTTTGTCGCCATGCAAAAACCGCGCTTCCAAAACGGCTGTGCGGATGGTCATATCTTGCAATGACAGGCGGATACATTCGTCAAGATTGCGGGTAGCATGGCCAACTTTGAAGCTCATATCCCAAAGCATATAGAGAATATATTCGACAACACTCTCACCCCATGGGGTTTGCTTATAGGGCAAGAGGAACAGGAGATCGATGTCTGAACCAGGTGCCAATGTTCCGCGACCATAACCACCAACAGCCACAATCGCCATACGCTCAGCAGCTGATGGATTGTCAATACGGTAGATATGTTTGAGTACAAATCGATGTATTGCACCAATGAGTTCATCTTGAAGGCTGCTTAAGCGAGCGGCACATTTTAATCCTGAGCCGTCTTCTAAAAGCAGCACTTCACCACGGTCGCGCCCATCGGCAATTACTTGCTTCAAATAGGCCAAAAGAGCATTTCTACATTGCGGCGATGTGGCATCACCAAACTCGGCAATGAGCGCTTCAATTTTGCCATCAAGTGTTGCTAGGTCAATTAAGCCATCACGTTCCGCGAGGCACTTGGTGCCTTTTTTTGGTTTATTCTTGGATGTCAAAGACAGCTTCCTATTGCACGCATTGGTGTGTTTTACGAATCCCTTGCCCGTGCTTTTAGAGCATAGAGTTGCTCAAGGGCCTCACGCGGGGTTAGATCATCTGGGTTCACCGCGTCAAGAGCCATTTTCAGCGCGCCTTCCGCAGCATTGCTTGTTGGGGGGGCTGGTTTGGCCGCATTGAAAAGCGGTAAATCATCAATCAAAGTCGTAGGGTTTTGCCGGTCACTCGCTTCAAGTTGCCCCAGAACACCTTTCGCGCGGTTGATAACCGTGGCTGGCAGCCCGGCTAATTTAGCAACTTGAATGCCATATGAGCGGTCAGCAGCACCGGGCACGATCTCATGCAAAAACACAACGTCTCCCTTCCATTCGCTCACCTTGACTGTGGCATTGGATAGTCGTTTGAGCTTTTCTGAAAGTGCGGTCAATTCATGATAGTGAGTTGCAAATAAACAGCGTGAGCGATTGACCTCATGTAAATGTTCAATCGCAGCCCAAGCAATTGAAAGTCCATCAAATGTTGCTGTGCCACGGCCAATTTCATCAAGGATGACGAGCGCGCGCGATCCTGCCTGATTGAGAATGGCGGCCGTCTCTACCATTTCCACCATGAAGGTGGATCGTCCACGCGCCAGATCATCCGCCGCTCCAACGCGTGAGAAAAGCCGGTCAACCATGCCTATATGAGCCGATGTTGCAGGCACATAACCGCCACTTTGCGCCATGATGGCAATCAGTGCGTTTTGACGCAGAAATGTTGATTTACCTGCCATATTAGGTCCCGTGACAAGCCAGATCAAACCGCCACCGGTTTTCACATTATCGCCTGAGAGGTCGCAATTATTGGCAACGAAAGGATCGCTCATGGCCTGGGATAAAGCACGCTCCACCACTGGGTGTCGCCCCTCAACCACAGCAAAAGACAGGCTATTGTCCACTTTAGGCCGACAATAATTACGCCGCTCGGCCAGTTCTGCATTTGCGTTCGCCACATCAAGTTCGGCCATGGCGCGTGCAATTTTTTTGATCGGCCCGCTAGCTGACACAATGGCATCTTCCAAGGTGTCAAAGATGGCAAGTTCCATACCTCTCGCCCGATCAGCAGCATTGACGATACTGGTTTGTAATTCAGACAATTCTGTTGTTGTAAAACGTATGACATTGGCCAATGTCTGTCGGTGAATGAATGTCTCGCTCATTGGCGCTGCCAACAAGCGCTCACTATGCTGGGCTGTGACTTCAATGAAATAACCAAGCACATTATTATGTTTGATTTTCAGGGCTTTGATGTCAGCAAGTTCTGAATATTTAACTTGCAGGCTTGCAATAACCTTGCGGCTTTCATCACGGAGCGCACAGGTTTCATCAAGCGCCTTGTCATACCCCTTGGCAACAAAGCCTCCATCGCGTTTTAACAATGGCAATTCATCACGCAGCGCGGAGATGAGTAAATGAGCTAAGTCTTTTGGTGCATCACGCAGTTCATTCAGCGCTTCTTGGATGAGTTTAGGATAATCCGATGATAGGGCTTGTTCGCCAAGCAAGGTATCAAGCGAAAGCGCTGCCTCAAGTCCAGCACCAATGGCTGCCATATCACGTGGACCGCCTCTTGAAAGAGTCAATCGTGAGAGGCATCGTAGAATATCAGGCGCGGCTTTTAATGTGTTACGTAAACGAGCACGAAGCTCGCGGGCATTTAAAAAATAACTGACCGCATCAAGGCGTTGATTAATGGTCTCGGCATTTAAAGAAGGGCTTGCAAGGCGTTCCGCCAAAAGCCGTGCACCGCTACCGGTCACGGTCATATTGACGGTTGCAAGCAGCCCGCCCTTTTTCTCACCGGACAAGGTTTTTGTAATCTCAAGATTGGCTCTGGTAGCAGGGTCGATCAGCATGACACTATTAGCATCTTCACGAGCTGGCGGGTTCAAAGCAGGTTTTTCACCGATTTGTGTCTTCTCGATATAGGATAAAATGGCCGCCGCCGCTGCCAACTCACAGCGTGAGAATGTGCCAAAGGCGTCAAGCGAGGCCACATTAAAAAACCGAGTTATTCGCTCATCCGCCGTTGTGGATTCAAAAAACGCAGCAGGTTGAGGGACGACAGCTCCAACAATCTCCTCAAAAATTTGGCGCATCTCAGGGTCACAAAACACAGCGTCGCTCAAGATCAGCTCTTTTGGATCAATGCGCGCAATATCGGCCTCAAGATTTTTAAGGCTCGTGGCTGCAAGGCGGAACTCACCGGTTGAAAGATCAACCCACGCCAGCGTATAATCGCCTGCCTCAGAAACCTGGGTGCGGGCAAGGCTCGCAAGAAAATTATTAGCTCCTGATTCAAGTAAATTATCTTCTGTCAGGGTGCCAGGTGTGACAAGACGCACAACATCGCGCTTGACCACGGACTTCGCCCCGCGCTTTTTCGCTTCAGCTGGGTCTTCCAATTGCTCGCAAACAGCCACCCGAAAATCAAGCGCAATGAGTTGCTGTAAATAGCCATCCGCTGCATGCACTGGCACGCCACACATTGGAATGTCTTCTCCTTGATGTTTGCCGCGTTTGGTCAGGGTAATACCGAGTGCCCGCGATGCCTCTTCGGCATCTTCAAAGAAAAGCTCGTAAAAATCGCCCATACGATAAAACAGCAAACTATCGGGGTTTGCGATTTTGATCTCCACATATTGCGCCATCATAGGGGTTAGTTCCGGCGCTTTGTTGGCCGGCTTATCAATGTTGGGACTGGGAGTAGATATATTCATATCCCAAGCTTAGCAGAGGCTGGTGATGAATTCACGCCCGACGATTACAAGACTGACGGCTTTCCATAGATTTATGCGGCGTACCGTCCAGCACTTTCACCGTAGTGGCTGATATAGCGCGGATTGATGTTTTCAACAGGCAGGATAATCAGCACATCTGTTGTACCAAAATCATGGTCGATCACCGCCCCGTCGCCAATATAAGCCCCCAGCCGCAGATATCCTTTGATAAGGGGCGGCAGGGCTGAAAGGGCCTGTTTTTTGGAAAAATTGGCACTATGCGCTTTCATGGGAACATAATGGTTTCCATGTGCTTTTACCTGCCATTCTTTCGGCGTGTCATGCAGCTGCGAAAGGAAAGATAATTGCTCTTGCAAGGCCTTTATATCAGTTCCTTCAAGCGAAGCGCAGCCGAACATGACATCGATTTTGTGATGCAGCACATAAGTCCAAATACCATGCCACAAAAGTTCAACGGTGCGTTTAGTTCGATATTCCTTCATGACGCAAGAACGGCCAAGTTCAAGAAACCGCATGTTTTTATGATGGTCTAGAAAATTTACAAGGTCATATTCCTTGGCTGAATAAAAGCCGTCGTTTTGTTGGGCTATCTCCTGACGCAATAGGCGATAGGTTCCAATGATTTTGGCTTTCGTTCCCTTAATGTCATTTTGGTGCGCCTCATTGTCGATAACAATCAAATGGTCGCAATAGGCATCAAAAGGATCCACATCGCGACGCGGGGTAAGAGTCATGACTTTGCCACGAGCTGACATTTCATCAAAGAAGACTTGATAGCGCAAACGCTGTGCTGCCCGAAGTTCTGCCCGCGTTGTCGCAAGTCTTACTTCAAGAGACCCAATCCGACCAAGCAAAGGATTTAATCTCTCTTGGTTTCGGCGACTTTTGGCTTTTTTAAAAGCGGCAAGAGTTTGGGACAGAAAGGCACGATGCTTAAATGTCTTCAGGCCGAGCATTGCTTGTCTTTTCCGTAGAATTAAATGAGTGCTTCTTTAGAGCAGTGTTATTCTACAGTCCTGTGACAGATTTGTATTTAGAATTATCGGATTGATGTTGAATTTTCCCAATTTCATGTCGAAAAAGTTCAATATCTATCGGTTTCGTCAAAATAGCATCCATGCCAGCGTCCAGCGCAGCAATGCGTGCTTCATCTGTTGCATCAGCCGTTAAGGTCAAAATAGTGGTTTCTGGCAATCTGCGTTCTTTTTCTAGTTTGCGTATGATGCGTGCAGCGCTCAGGCCGTCCATGCCAGGCATATGAAGGTCCATTAAAATCAGATCGAAAGATGAGCCTTGTTCTATGTGGGCAACGGCATCTTGACCATTTTCAACACTTTCAACCTGCCATCCTTCACGCTGTAATAGCGCACGTGATAAAAGCGCGTTAATGGGATTATCTTCAACAAGCAAAACAGAACGCGAAGCTGCTTTTGTTCTGCGCTTAGGCTTCTTTGTTTTATTCAAATCAGCAGGGTCAGAAATAAAACTGGTTTGCTTTTTCGTGGTTGGATTAATGAGGTCGAGCGACACGCGGCTAAACGAGGATGCACGGATAGGTCGCATTAAATAGGACTGGAAGCCGGCCTTTTTGATGGCGGCAAGTTTTGGGCGATCGCGCGGTGCAATCAGAACAACTGATGGCGGTATTTTCGCTGTTGCCTCATTTAAGGTTTTCATCACATTATCGGGCTTGGCGATGAAGCGTGCGTCGATTGCAATGAGGTCAAACATTTCGCCTGCAGCTTCAGCAGCAGCTATTTTAGCTTGCGCCTCAACCAACGTCAGGGCTGATGTGATCACCGCGCCATCATCTTTTGCTTGTGCGGTAAAAACGTCGGCTTCCGGTTTTTGCGGACTGATATGAAGGATCGACCGGTTTTTAAGCGGGGCATGAGCTTGCGCCACCTCGGTGAGGTTTTTCATGATTTCGAATTGGAAGCAGGAGCCTTCATCTGGCGTGCTCTCAACGCGTAACTCGCTCCCAAAAGCACCAACGATATGGTGCGAAATAGCAAGACCTAACCCTGTGCCACCAAAGGCGCGCGCAGTGCCTTCATCAGCCTGTCCGAACTCTTGAAAAATTCTCAATTTGGCTTCATCAGCAATGCCAATACCTGTATCACGTACGGAAAACAGAATGCCATTTTTCGATCTCACAGCGCTAAGTATAACGCCGCCTTTTTCTGTAAACTTGATGGCATTGCCAACAAGATTAAACAAAACTTGTCGCAGACGCTCCCCGTCAACATGAATAGTTTTCGGCAAAGCGGGGTCAATATAGGCGGCAAGATCAATATCTTTTTCATAGGCACGTGGCGCGAGTAGCTCCGCCGTTCCTTCCAAGAGCTCGTTGAGCGAAATGTCACTTGGTAGAAGATTGAGTTGTCCTGCTTCAATTTTTGAGAAATCAAGAATGTCATTGATAAGACTTAAAAGAGCAGTGCCAGATTTTTTGACCGCATCATTATAAGCACGTTGATCTGATGAAAGGGTGGTCTCGGAAAGTAAATCGGTCATTCCCAAGATACCATTAAGGGGGGTTCTGATCTCATGGCTAACGGTTGCTAGAAAGCGTGATTTAGCACGGTTCGAACTTTCAGCTTTTTCAAGGCGTTGGTCTTGAGCGTGTTTTTCCCATAACTCGTCTTGGGATAGTTCAAGTTCTGTAACCAGATCGTCTATACGTTTGTTCGCTCGTGCTTTCTCATTTGCGTGTCTCTTGTTTAAAATCAACGTGAGAGCAAAAGGCATAAGACATAATAGACCAGCTATAACCAGCGGGCTTGGTATTGTGATGGCGCTCGGACCTGTGATCCATAGGGCAAGCACGATGATAGGGGACAGCGCGAGAACTCCCCAAATCGTCCAAAGGAGCGCGGAAGTTTTATCTTGATGGGTGGTGGTTGGTTGCAATTCACTTTTCATTCTCCAAGTATGCAGGATGAAAGTTGCGAAAGTCTTGAGTGCTTGTATTTAGTTTTGATTTTTTGAATGAGGAAACCACTTAAGCAATCAGGCAGCAAGCGCACTCACTGAACTGATGGTGCGATAAGAGATAGCTTCGGCTATATTCATACGGGAAACATCGCGCGATGCTTCAAGATCGGCGAGTGTGCGGGCAACCTTCAAAATACGATGATAGGCGCGGGCGGAAAGTGAGAGTTTTTCTGCCGCATCATGCAAGAGCGTGCGTGCGCTATCGTCCATTTCCATAATTTTTTCAATCAAAGCAGGTGTTGATGTCGCATTGTTCATGGTGGGTCCAGCACCGCTTGCCTCGTCCATACACAACGCTTGATAACGTTCGCCCTGTATGGCGCGCGCCCTCGCAACCCGCGCTGCAATTGTGGCGCTGGTTTCACTGCTTCCAGGTTCTATTAAATCCAAGGCAGACACGGCGGGCACCTCAAGGCGAATATCGATGCGGTCAAGGAAGGGGCCAGAAATTCTGCCTTGATAATCACTCACGCAGCGTGGGCCGCGCCTGCATGTATGGCCCGGCTCACCTGCCATGCCACAGCGGCATGGATTCATGGCGGCAATCAATTGGAAGCGTGAGGGATAACGCACACGGTGATTAGCGCGCGCGATGATTGTCTCACCGGCTTCAAGCGGCTGGCGCAAGGAATCGAGCACTTGCGGCGAGAATTCCGGCAGTTCATCGAGAAATAATACGCCGTGATGGGCGAGGGCAGCTTCTCCCGGTTTGGCGCGCATCCCACCACCAACCATTGCTGCCATGGAAGCAGAATGATGCGGCGTGCGAAACGGACGCGCGTCTGATAATTTTCCGTTAGCAAGCTCGCCCGCGATGGAAGAAATCATCGAGACTTCCAGCAGTTCTTGAGGCGATAGAGGCGGCAGGATGGTAGGAAGGCGGCTAGCCAGCATGGATTTACCAGCACCTGGTGGCCCCACCATTAGTAAATTATGCCCCCCTGCGGCAGCAACTTCGAGCGCGCGTTTAGCGCTCTCTTGTCCTTTTATGTCGGCTAAATCAATTGATGATGCGCCAATGTCAGCCATCGCTGGGCTTGGGCGGGCCATCGTCTGTGTGCCCTTAATATGATTGACAAGCTGTGTCAGGTTGCGGGGCGCCAAAACCTCCATGTCGGCCCCTGCCCATGCAGCTTCGGGTCCGCTGCCATGAGGGCATAATAATCCTTTGTTTTGCGCATTAGCGGCCATAGCAGCAGGAAGAGCACCGGCAACATTTTCGATCGAACCATCGAGTGATAATTCGCCAAGCACCACATAGTCATCAAGACAATCAGAAGGCAGAACATCCATGGCAACCATGACGGCAAGAGCAATGGGAAGATCGAAGTGACTGCCTTCTTTGGGAAGGTCGGCTGGTGCCATATTAACAATCACACGTTTTGCTGGAAGCGACAGACCGGAGGCGACAAGTGCTGATCTGACCCGCTCACGGCTCTCGCCCACAGCCTTATCAGGCAGGCCAACAATGGTGAAGGCTGGCAGGCCAGACATAAGCTGGACCTGAACATCAACCGATACAGCCTCAATGCCTTGAAAAGCCACCGTTGTTACATGCGCCACCATAACAAATATCCCATACATTCGCTTTTTAGCAGTATAGAACATAAAAGGAACATTTGTACAGTCTTGCTGTGCAATAATATTAGATTGGGCTTATGTCTGATGCTGAATAACCAGCGAAACCGTGTAAAATAAAGCTTTAAGCGCGCTTAGCCTCTACAGCATCCCAGAATAGAGCCGCAATATCATTGCCACCGAATTTCTTCACCTCGCGAATGCCGGTTGGCGAGGTGACATTGATTTCCGTCATAACGTCGCCAATCACATCAATGCCCACAAGCACAAAACCGCGCTTTTTCAGTTCAGGTCCAATGCGGGCGCATATTTCAAGTTCGCGCTCTGTCATGTCGGTTTTTATGGCCTTGCCGCCCACATGCATGTTGGAACGTGCATCGCCTTCGGCTGGCACACGGTTGATGGCACCAACAGGCTCGCCATCAATTAAAATGATGCGTTTATCGCCTGCGCGCACATCAGGCAAATATTGCTGAATCACATAGGGCTCAGGATATAAGCCGTCGAACATTTCTAAAAGCGAAGACAGATTTTGATCTTGTTGTGTGACGCGAAAAACGCCAGCCCCCCCATTGCCATAAAGCGGCTTGATGATGATATCGCCAAATTCTTTTCTAAAGGCTTTGATGTCATCTGTATTGCGCGTAATCAGGGTTGGCGGCATCAGGTCCGGATATTCTGTGACGAAGATTTTTTCTGGCGCATTACGCACTTCAGCCGGATAGTTCAGCACCAATGTTTTGGGGTGAATGCGCTCTAAGATATGGGTGGCTGTTATGTAACCCATATGAAAGGGCGGGTCTTGGCGCATCAAAACCACATCCATTGTTGATAAATCAGTCGTGGCCTTTTCGCCTAGCGTGTAGTGATCGCCTTCAACATCGCGCACACTAACAGGTTCAAGCCCAGCAAAAACTTTGCCATCGCGCATTGATAGGCGGTCTGTTGTGTAATGAAAAAGTTCATGGCCGCGCATCTGTGCTTCCAGCATCAGGGCAAAGGTCGTGTCGCCGCCAATATGCAGGGTAGAAATATGGTCCATCTGGATGGCGATTTTCATGAATGCGTTCTCCGAAATAAAGCTATTGTTCTCTTATGGGAGTTGAGGGGTTTTCTTTCAAGCGTGTTATCGTTAGGCCTGCGTATTATTCGCTGGCGTCAAAGGCTGCTTCAATCATTGTAATGGCTTTGTCAGGAGTCATGATTGCCACATCAAAGCGAAAATCAATATCTGATCCCAAGGTCTCAGCATTTTCACTCATCCATAAAAGAGCGCTGTTAGCAATACGCTTTTGAGCGGTTAAGGTAACGCTATAGGCTCCTTCATCAACCGAACGCCGCGCTTTCACTTCGACAAACACGACCAGATTTTTTCTTCGTACAATGAGATCAATTTCACCATATTTTGTTTTATAGCGGTGTTCTAATAACTCGAACCCAAGCAAGCTAAGGTGGTCGCCAGCAAGTTTTTCTGCCTCAATGCCCAGATCAAAAGCTTTGCGCCGTTTGAGGCTAGGTTCCTTCATCTGCTTCCTCTTTCAAGGCGAGAGCGCGTTGATACAGGTCGCGTTTTGGGAGCCCCAATTGTTTGGATAAGAGAGAAGCGGCCTCTTTGATTTGGTGGGTTTTGAGCAAATCTCGAAGATCACGATCAATGACGTCTTGATTAATTGTCTTTTCAACAGGTGGTCCGATCATGAGCACAATCTCGCCTTTTGGGGTATCATCTCGCGCAAATTGTGCGGCTAATTCGCTCACGGTGCCGCGTGAAAAAGTTTCATACAGCTTTGTGAGTTCGCGCCCCACAGCCGCGTCCCGCTCACTGCCTAGGGCGTCCACGCAATCGGTAAGTACGCCTGCAATGCGTTTGGGGGATTCAAGAAAGACGAGTGTTGCTGGAATATCGGCAAGCTGTGTTAAGCGGGCCATGCGAGCGGCTTTTTTGGGTGGCAAAAACCCAGCAAACATAAAGGCGTCAGTTGGCAGACCTGCGGCAGATAGAGCGACAATTGGCGATGATGCGCCAGGTAGCGGTATTACCTTGTGCCCAGCCTCAAGCACATCATTGATGAGTCTAAAGCCTGGATCTGAGATCAAGGGTGTCCCAGCATCACTGACAAGAGCAATGGATTGTCCATTTTCCAGCGTGCTGAGCATCCGTGGGGATTGCTTTGCCGCATTATGGTCATGATAAGCGACCATACGGGTTTTAATAGAAAACCGTTGTAGCAATTTGCCCGTAACACGTGTGTCTTCGCAAGCGATCATATTAGCACCAGCAAGTGTTTGAAGCGCGCGCAGGGTTATGTCACCGAGATTACCAATGGGTGTGGCGACGATATAAAGCGCAGACTCTAATGGTTTGGCACGTAGGGAGGCTGGGTCAATGAAGAAGCCGCTATCTGATGAAGAGGTATTTTCCTGCATTGACGTATCATTGCCTCACTATAATAAGGGCCTCTTCTTAACCATAACACCTATAAATAGGCTACCGAAGGGGTTTGTGTCTGTTGTTCTTGGTTAATTTTTGGTACTTAGTTTAAAAATGCGGTAGAATGATCGGTATATCTCGCAGTCATATAGGGGCTTTCAGCTTGGTTGGGAAATTATATGCGGTTGAGAATAAAGGAAATTGCTATGAGTCGACGGTTTTATAAAACACTGGCATCCGCAATGGTTGCGGCTGTTGCTTTAACAGCCTGTGTTGCAACTGGGCCGCAATTTAGCGGAGGGCTGACAACGCCTACACCCGCAATTCCAACGCCAAGTGAGCAAATACCTGAAACAACCGTCACATCACCAGCACCCGCGAATGGTACAATTATTGGCCGCGGACCGATACGGGTTGCTATGTTACTGCCTAAATCAGCAGCTGGCTTTGGTTCCCTAGCCGCTGAAAATTTTGCTAATGCTGCAAGTCTTGCTTTGCGGGAATTTGATGAAAACGCGATAAATATCGTTGTGAAAGATACAGGTGGCACGGCTGCTGGAGCGGCGAATGCCACGCGAGAAGCACTCAATGAAGGCGCAGAGTTGATATTGGGGCCGGTCTTTTCAAAAGCAGTGCCGGCGGCGGTTTCTATCGCTAGACCTGCTGGCATTCCTGTTATCACGTTTTCTAATTCGTCAGGAGTAGGTTCTAGAGGGACTTATGTCTTTGGATTTACCCCTGAGCCAGGTATTAAGCGCGCGATACAATATGCAGGCAACAATGGTAGAAAAAGTTTTGCGGCTTTGTTGCCAAATAATGCTTTTGGTACTTTGGCCGAAGCGGCGTTTAGGCAATCTGTTGCCAGTGCCGGAGGTCGGATTGTCTCAATTGTAAAATATAGTTACAGCAATGGTGAGCCCAATAAAAGAGCTCAAGAGATTGGCGCCCTGGCTGCTAGTGGACAGATTGATGCGGTTTTTGTACCTGATGCTGGCGATGTAGCGCCTCAGCTCGTGACAACCATAAAACAGGTCGCGCCTAGCAATCCTAATTTGTTATTTATAGGCTCCGGCCAATGGGATGACCCGCGTATTTTTCGTAATTCTACCCTAGCAGGTGCGATATATCCAGCGCCTGAACGTAGTGGGTTTAATCAATTTGCCCAGCGTTATAATGGTACCTTTGGCAAACCACCTATTCGTTTAGCAAGCTTGGGCTATGATGCCGCAAGTTTGATGATTGTCTTAACTCAAAACTTTAAAGACCAACGATTTGCTGAAAGTAATTTAACAAACCCAAGCGGCTTCAAAGGTGTGGTCGATGGCACTTTCCGTCTTGAGACAAGTGGTCAAGTCAAACGTTCCTTTGCTGTTTATGAAGTAACAGTTGGCGGCCCGCGTATTGTTGCACCAGCACCACGAACATTTGCGCAAACAGCATCTAGTAATTAAAGCGCCATTCTTTAAGTCGTTAGTGGCGATGGTTTTTTGTTGCGCGTCATCAGCAAAATACCGAGCGTGAGTACAAAAAGCCCAGCCCAACTTATCAAGCCAATGGGCTCATCAAGAAAAATCAAACTGAGAAGAGCGACCAGACCAGGCACGCTTGCCATAAAAGCGGCTGTCCCAGATGGGCCAAGATGACGCGCTGCGATTGAGATCATTAGCAATCCAAATAAATTAGGCACCAGTCCTTGAAACAGGGCTTGAAGCCAGAATTGATGAGGTGTTGTCTCTGCAATGCCGCTTGGTAAAAAGAAAAACCAGATAGGCACAAAGGTGATTGCGTTTAAAATTGAACTGCACATCAAAACTTGTGTTGATGTTACATCCCAAAGACGACTGACCACGAGGTAAAGGCAAAAAAGCAAGGCGGCAACGATAAACATCAAATCACCTTGCCAAGTATCGAAAAAGCCAAAAGTGGCATCTCCTACGGTCATGATGACGCCAAAAAGAATGATCAGAGAGGCAATGATATGTCGTCTTGAAGGGCGTTGCGCGAGCCAAGTCCAGCCAATCAAAAGTGTGATAATCGGCAGCACGCCATTCATAAAAACACCCCCGTGGGCGGCAGGCGCTAATTTAAAACCAAAAAAAACCAGTAAGACATAGATAGGGCCAAGAAGCATCATCACCGTGATCATTCGCTTCCATGACATGTTTCGCCAAGGTTTGAAATAAAGCACGATGGGAAGAGCGACAAGAGCAGAAACGCCGTATCGCAAAGCCGCCAGATCATAAGGCGTCATAGGAGTGAGGGCTCCAGCGCGGCTGACGACCAGCCATGAAGACCAAATGAAGACAACCGACACTGCTGCAAACGCCCCAAGAAGAGGCCTGCGCGAAAAGGTTGCTGGACTAGATGTCAATCGTTTCGCCTATCATGAGCACTGTGAGACGATTTGTCTTATTGACGCGCATTCATCACTCATGCACTCAGCCCTTGTTCAAGGTCCGCAATAATGTCGCTCACATCTTCGATCCCTATTGAAAGTCGAATGACATCACCGGTCGCACCAGCGACAGTTTTTTGCTCGTCGCTCAGCTGTTTGTGCGTCGTTGATGCCGGATGAATGATCAGACTTCTGGTGTCACCAATATTGGCAAGATGCGAGAAGAGTTCAACATTGGAGACAAGTTTCACGCCCGCCTCATACCCGCCTTTGAGGCCAAAAGTGAAAACAGCACCGGCGCCGTTGGGCATATATCGGGCTGCGAGTGCGTGATTGGGGCTGTCTTCCAAGCCGGCATAACGCACCCATTCAACCGCTGGATGATTGTTGAGATAATCAGCAACCTGCAAGGCGTTGTCACAGTGACGCTGCATGCGAAGGGGTAGGGTTTCAACGCCCGTGAGAAGCTGGGATGAATTGAACGGAGAAATCGCTGCACCAAGGTCACGAAGCCCAAGCACACGGCAAGCAATTGCAAAACCAAAATTACCAAAAGTCTCATGAATGACCAGCCCATCATATTCTGGCCGAGGCTGTGATAGCATAGGAAAACGGGACGACGCGCTCCAATCGAAATTACCACAATCAACAATCATGCCGCCCATAGAATTCCCATGCCCGCCAATGAATTTGGTCAAGGAGTGGACGATGATATTGGCGCCATAATCAATAGGGCGACATAAATAAGGTGTAGCCATCGTATTATCGACAATCAGCGGCACGCCTGCTTTTTCTGCTATCCTTGCGATAGCTTCAATATCGGTGACAATGCCACCCGGATTAGCGAGACTTTCAATAAAAATGGCTTTTGTTTTGTCGCTTAAAGCGGCTTCAAAAGTGCTAATATCGTCGGTATCAGCCCATTTCACACGCCAATCAAAATTTTTGAAGGAGTGGTTGAACTGATTGATAGACCCACCGTAAAGCTTGTTCGCGGCGATGAATTCATCGCCTGACTGCATCAAGGTGTGAAAGACGCCAAATTGTGCCGCGTGGCCGGAAGCGACCGCAAGACCTGCTGTTCCGCCCTCAAGTGTTGCAATGCGTTCTTCTAAGACAGCGGTGGTTGGATTGGTGATACGGGTATAAATATTACCAAAAGCCTGAAGTCCGAAAAGAGAGGCGGCTTGTTCAACGTCATCAAAAACAAAACTAGTTGTTTGATAAATAGGAGTTGCACGCGCGCCTGTTGTTGGATCAGGGGCCGCGCCTGCGTGAATCGCCTGTGTCGAAAACCCTGGTTTTTTATCACTCATAATCCCGCTCCTATTTTTGCATTACTCCAAACCGCTGAAACCCTTTCAGCAATTTTGGTTTTCTTGATGAAATCACACCAGAGCAAACGCCTGCCCAGCCAATTTCACGCGCTAATCTTGCATATTCAATCTTCGGGCAACGGTCCATAACCACCTGTACGCCAGCCTCTTCAGCAAGTGTCGCCGCCTCTTGATTGAAAACGGTTAATTGCATCCAGATGACTTTTGGAAGTGGGTCAAGCATCAAGGCTTCCTTGACAACCCCAAGGGCCGCATCAGAGTTTCTGAAAATATCGACCATATCAACGGGTCTGTCTATATCTGCCAATGAGGCATAAACTTTCGCGCCACAAATCTCACCACCTGCCAGCCCCGGGTTCACCGGTATGACATCATAGCCCTTGGAAATCAGATATTTCACCACAAAATAAGAAGGCCGTATGGTCTTGGCACTGGCACCAACCACGGCAATGGTTTTCGTTTCGCATAAAATCGAGCTAATATATTTGTCGTCGTAAGCAGAGTGATCCATGTGTTTATTTAATCACGAAAGAATCCTTTCGTCATCCTCTACATTGCTAAATCTGCAACCACCGCATCAAGCACAAACCAGCCTTCGCGGCTGACGCGGATGATGTCATCAGATAGTTTTTCAAGCATCCCATCACCAATAAGATCTTCGATCTGTTTGTTTTCTATTGTCATGCCGGAAAGAGTTTCATAACGGCTGATTGAAATACCCTCTTTGAGGCGTAGCCCCATGAGCAGCATTTCATCTCCCGACTGCTCTTCGTTTAAAACTTCGACATTCCATATGCCATGTCCCTTCGCCTCAACCTCCTTCAGCCATGTTTCGGGATAGGTCTCAACAGCAAAGCCTGTACGCTCACCATCTAAAGTCAGTCGTGAATGGGCGCCCGGCCCAATGCCAGCGTAATCGCCATAGCGCCAATAGGTCAAATTGTGCAGGCTTTCACTACCTACT
>JBDXGY010000003.1 GCA_039989895.1 Hyphomicrobiales bacterium | reverse complement strand
CTGGCTCTGGCTCTGGCTCTGGCTCTGGCTCTGGCTCTGGCTCTGGCTCTGGCTCTGGCTCTGGCTCTGGCTCTGGCTCTGGCTCTGGCTCTGGCTCTGGCTCTGGCTCTGGCTCTGGCTCTGGCTCTGGCTCTGGAGGAGTTATCACCTCAGCAGGGGTCTCTTCAACCACTTTTTCTTCAACAGGCGCCTCAATCAGCTCATCTTCAACAACCTCTTCAGCAAGAGCATTCACCTGTTCTTCAACAGGCGGCTCAGCTTCCTTTTTGCGCCCGAAAGAAAAGATTCGTTTAAAAAAACCTGGTTTTTTCTCAGCCATTCACAACCCTTATCATCACCACGCTTATGCGTTTGTGATTAATTCCCCGATTAATTCATTATGCGAGCGTCCAGTGATCTGAGCAGAGATAATTTCACCCTCATCACCACAATCCAAGCGCACAAGCGTAAATTGCTCAGTGCGGCCCAGCCGCGATCCATCATCAAAAGCCCGCTCAATCAAAACTTCCGCCCTTTGGCCAATAGCCCCATCAAGATGCTGATTCAACCGTTCAACCCCTTTTTCACGCAAACGCTTGGCGCGTTCTTTAATCACCGCGCCATTCACCTGCGGCATTTTGGCAGCAGGTGTGCCGGGGCGGGGCGAATAGGGGAAAATATGCAAATGAGTGAGCCCGCACTCATCAACGGTCTTTAATGAATTTTCAAACATGGCATCTGTCTCGGTTGGGAAGCCTGCAATAATATCGGCCCCATAAACAATATCAGAGCGCACACGGCGCACATCATCACAGAAGCGAATGGTGTCATCGCGCAGATGGCGACGCTTCATGCGCTTTAAAATCATATCGTCGCCCGATTGTAGAGAGAGATGAAGATGCGGCAAAAGACGGTGATCGCTGGCAATGGCCTCCATCAAGGGTTCATCCACTTCGATAGAATCAATCGAAGAAAGCCTCAAGCGCTCCAAATCACCCACTTCATTCAAAACCGTCTGCACCAAAGTGCCAAGGGTGGGTCTTCCCGGCAAATCCCCACCATAAGATGTAATATCCACGCCAGTAATCACCACCTCACGAAAACCATTACCCACAAGGCGCTTGATCTGATCAACAACGCCTCCCATTGGGACAGATCGTGAATTACCTCTACCATAAGGAATGATGCAAAACGTGCAGCGATGATCGCAACCCGTTTGAACCTGCACAAAGGCGCGGGTGCGGTCTCCCATCGCATCCACCATATGCGGCGCAGTTTCGCGCACACTCATAATATCATTGACGATGATTTTTTCTTCTGCGCTCACACCAAAATCAGGCAATTGCTGATAAGAGGCGCTTTGCAGCTTTTCCTCATTGCCAAGAACCGCATCTACCTCATCCATTCCCGCAAATGTTGCAGCTTCTGTTTGAGCGGCGCACCCGGTTACCAAAATACGGCGACCGGGATGATTGCGCTTTGCCTTGCGAATCGCTTGTCGTGCTTGACGCACGGCCTCACCAGTGACCGCACATGTATTGACCAGAAGCGTATTTTCAAGCCCAGCTTCTTTTGCCGCACGCATCATGACTTCGCTATCAAGCGTATTAAGCCTGCAGCCAAAAGTCATCACATCAAGGTCTGGTTTATCGCTCATCTCTTATAACTTTTGCGCCTATATGGTTTGGGCAAGAGCAAATGGATCATTGGTTTCCACCATTTCCCACTCAAGCGTATCAAGGCTGACAACGCCCACGGCCTCATAAGCCACAGGCCCCGTCATTAAAATACGGTCTTCATCTGTCCATTCTATGCTCAAGGTACCCCCAGGCAAATGCACATCCACTTTGCGACCAGTGCGGCCTGTACGTGCACTTGATGCTGCCGCCGCACAGGCAGCTGATCCACAGGCAAGCGTCAATCCAACACCTCGCTCCCAGACCTTCAAGTTCATCTCTGTATGTGAGATCACCTGCGCCACAGATATATTGGCGCGTTCTGGAAACAAGGGGTGATTTTCAAGCAAGGATCCAAATCGCTCAAGCTCATAGGACTCTACATCATTTTCGACCCAGAAAATCGCGTGAGGATTGCCGATATTTGCAACAGATGGAGAATGTAAAACAGGATCATCAATTGGCCCTACCTGTAATTCAACTTGACGGGTATCGCGGAACTCTTCTGCTAGAGGAATATCCTGCCAACCAAATTTAGGCACACCCATATCCACGGTCAAAAGCCCGTTATGATGACGTATAACATCCAAAACACCCATCGATGTTTCCAACCCTAATTGGTCACCCCCGGCCCCATTCAACAACACATCGGCCACACAGCGCGTACCATTGCCACAGGCCTCAGCCTCAGATCCATCAATATTATAGATTTTCACATAGGCACCCGTTCCAGATGTCGCGGAATTTTCAATCAACATCAATTGATCAAAATGCAACATATCATGTGCGCCCAAATTAGCCGCCATTTTCCCCGTGAATGGTTTTGATTGACCGCGCGCGTCTGCCACGAGAATTTTATTCCCCGCTCCGTTCATTTTAAAAAGTGGTATAGCATTGTCACTCATCGGTCTTCTCTAACAGCTAGCGTATAGATTTTAAGACTATATGGCGGAAAATAGTACAAATTACCAGAGTTTTAGTCCCACCAACCCCATTGCAGCACTCATAGACAACAAGACGATACATTCGTTTGAAAGAGCCACTTTCGGGGGCGGCGGATGTAATATTACCCGCTTAGTGAGCATTGGTTTTTGTTTCAAGCATCGTACGCATTTGCTGTAAAGCCGCATCCACTTTCAATTTAACCATCTTGCGGCCAATGGACTTACTTGCCTTTTGAGGGTTTCCCGACACGCCAGATGATGTCCCCTGTGGATTGACCACATAATATTTATGGACTGCGGAAGGGGCTATATAGAGCAGTTCAGAGGTATCACGCATCCCCGCATGATAGCCAATTTCTGCCTCAGAATATCCGGCTTCTTGCAAATAACTAAATTGCCCATTTTGCGCATAATAATCACCCACATGACCAACAATCACCTTTTCATCTTGCCAAAGCTCTGAAAGGTGCTTGGCAACTTTTTCTTGAGCTTTTTGATTGCCGCCGCTGTCACCAATAAAAAAGATATTTTTAAAACCATGGGCTTTCATGCTGCTTGCGGTGGCTTCAAGCACCTGTTCAAACACCGCCTCAGGTATACTGATGGTTCCAGCAAAGGCCATATGACCATCCGGCTTAGGCTCGATAGCGCCTTCCGGCACATAATCGATCACCGGCGCAACAAGAGTGTTACCAAGGGCCCGGGCAATTTTTTCTGCCGTATAGGTGATAACCATATTATGTTTTCCAAGCACAACATGCGGTCCATTTTGCTCAATACCACCTGTAGGAATGAGAATCGTGTCATAGCCATCATCAAGCGCCTTATCGACTTCCGTCCATGTTAATTGCGCAAGGTGAACGCTTAACAACTGGCTTTGTGCTAGCTGTCCGTTAATGCGGTCTGAAAAATTGTGATACCCAAGGAGCACCATGCAAAAGATAAGACCTGCTATTATTTTACGCCGAGGATTACCAAGCGCTTTCGATATAATCCCGCCAGCCCAGAGAAACGGCTTATAATAAATCTCAGCAATCGACTTAAATGGATTTGGTTCGTCATGATTCAGACCAAAAGTGAGTTTTTCAAAACCACGCGGAATATAATGACTACGACCCAACTGATCCCAAATCGAGAAAATAAGACCGAAATTACGATCAAAATGCTTCGGATCTGTGCTGTGATGAATCTGATGCTGAGCCGGACTAATCAAAATTTTGCTCAACCAAACCGGATAATTTAGCCAAATATGCGAATGGCGCAGGTTATAACCGGCAATATAAAACACGAAAACAATAATATTGAGGCCAAACAACGTCAGCGCCTGCGGCTTTTCTCCTGTGAGATAAAAAAGGCCCGCAAAGGCAAGTCCGCCCAAAAATGATGCAGTTAGTGCCGTGATAAACAAATCAACCGGATGCATCCGAAAGAGTGTAATCGGCGTCATTTTCTCAGCAGAATGATGTACCTTGTGGAATTCCCATAAAATTGGAATCGCATGCTGCGCCCGATGGCTGATGTAAACACCCAAATCGAGTGCAATAACACTCAAGATGGTATAAACAACAAGTCCGAGTTCATTAGTAATAATGGGTGCCTGCACTTCGCCAAAAACACTAGAAAGACCATTATTAAAAAACAACGCAAAACCATGCGTACCTATAAGGAACTGGGTCACCACGCCATAATAAACAATCGCGTTTATCGCGAAATATTTCACATCCTGCCAAGTGGAACGATGCAGATAGACGTCTTTATCAAATAAAAAAGCCAGAAAGCTTTTTTTAGGCGTTACCTCTATTTCTTCGTCATCCTCATCATGGCCATGATTGAACTGAAGATAAGCAACAAAGGCCAGTACGACCGCACAGACAAGATATAACCAATAAACACGGGAACTTGGTAAGAAAACAGATAGATATTGTCCGAGCGTATTTAACTGAATTTGTTCAAAATCCATAAGCAACAACCTTAAAAAGAATGTCGTCCATAGTAGTTATAAAATTGATAGATTCAGTTAATGCACTCCAGCAATAATTGATATCTCACGCTACAGGCGCCCTGCGCGAATGCTGATTGGCCAGCGAATACTCATCGTTCCATCATCACCCAAAATATCTTTTAAGTCCGCCGCAGCATTTTTCATAATATCACTACGCCCAGCCGCTTTCGCCCGTTTAGCCGCTGACCACGTCTCGCAATAATTGATAAAATGATCCACCCCCCATTCCCTCTCTATATTAAGGCGTGGCGTGGCAATTTTCTCAAATGGAAAATTAAAGTCCCGATATCCATTTTCTACATTTTCACGCCCCTTTGGCCAAAAAGAGTGAATATCCTCCCAATAAAGGCGGTTCACCCGCGCACTTGCCGGGCCTTCAACCTCAAAAACGCCATAGGTTACCAGCGCGATGGCAGCTCCCTCGCGCCCGATCCGTCGCGCCTCATTATAAAAGGCAGGCAGGTCAAACCAATGCGCAGCCTGAGCCGCTACAATCAAATCAGCGCAATTGTCCTGCACATCAATTTTTTCAGCTGATCCTATTTTATAAGTTATATTTGGTCGCTTCACCGCATTCTTAAGTTGATCAGAGCTCACATCACACCCCACGATCACCTCAAAATGGTCAGCCAAAAGTGCCGTAAGCTGTCCCGTACCACAACCCACATCAAGGGTAAGGCTCCTATTTGGCGAAATCTCAGCTAAAGATTCGGCAAGACTACTCGGATAGGTCGGACGATAAAGCGCATAATCGCAGCCGCCCTCCTGCCAATGACTTTTTTCCATAATTAGCTCCATAAAATTATACGACTTTCGTCGATTCAAGCATAAAACAAGCCGATTCGTGCAATAACAGGTAGTAACCTTATTGCGTCGACAAATTTGCTGTGCTACGAAAACGCGAATTTGCGAAAATGCTGTTTCATTTAGAGAAAAATATAAATTTTTCTTGTTAAAAAACAATTAGTTAATGATTTAGCCCTTCGCGAATATATGTTAAATTCAAACGAATAGGGTCCACGTGACTGCATCTTCTCCTCTTTCCGGCATTGCAGATCGATATGCAGGCGCATTATTTGAGCTTTGCACCAGTGCTGCTAAAATAAAAGCCGCTGAAAAAGATCTTAACGGTCTTGAAAAGGCGCTAGCAGAAAGCACCGACTTAACGCGCCTGATTGAAAGCCCGGTTTTTTCAAGCGACGATCAAATTAAAACCATCGACGCTATCTTGAAAAAAGCTAAAATGGGCGCCCTTACAGCTAACTTCATTCGTGTAGTTGCTTCAAATCGTCGCCTATTTGTATTGCCAACCATGATCGATAGTTTTCGTGATATGGTGGCGGAATCACGCGGCGAAGTTGCTGGTGATGTAACATCAGCAAAAAAATTAACCGCAGAACAGCGTAAAGAACTTAAAGCGGCACTCAAAGCCAAAATAGGCAAAGATGTGACGCTTAATGAAATTGTCGACCCATCCATTCTTGGTGGTCTCATCGTCAAGGTGGGCAGCCGGATGATCGACACGTCCATTCGGACAAAACTTAATTCCCTTAAAACGATGATGAAAGAGGTTGGCTGATGGAAATTCGGGCCGCGGAGATTTCCGCAATCCTCAAAGAGCAAATCGCAAATTTCGGCAAAGAAGCAGAAGTTTCTGAAGTCGGACAAGTGCTTTCCGTCGGTGACGGTATTGCCCGCGTTTATGGTCTTGATAATGTACAGGCCGGTGAGATGGTCGAATTCCCTGGTGGTATTCGAGGCATGGCACTTAACTTGGAAAGTGACAATGTTGGTGTCGTGATCTTCGGTGCTGACCGTGATATTAAAGAAGGCGATACCGTTAAGCGTACGGGCGCCATCGTGGATGTGCCTATCGGCAGAGGTCTTCTGGGTCGCGTTGTTGACGCTCTTGGAAACCCAATCGATGGCAAAGGTCCAATCGAAAGCGATACTCGCTCCCGTGTGGACGTGAAAGCGCCGGGCATTTTGCCACGCAAATCCGTACACGAACCAATGTCTACAGGTCTTAAAGCGATTGACGCCTTGATCCCAGTTGGTCGTGGTCAGCGCGAACTTGTTATTGGTGACCGCCAAACAGGTAAAACAGCGATTATTCTTGATACTTTCCTCAATCAGGCGCCTCTTAATGCGGGTGATGATGAAAGCAAGAAGCTTTACTGTATTTATGTTGCTGTTGGTCAAAAACGTTCAACTGTTGCTCAATTCGTGAAAATTCTCGAAGAGCGCGGCGCACTTGAATATTCAATCATCGTGGCAGCGACCGCCTCTGATCCGGCACCGATGCAGTATCTTGCACCGTTTACCGCTTCAACAATGGGTGAATATTTCCGTGATAACGGCATGCACGCTTTGATCGCCTATGACGATCTTTCCAAGCAAGCTGTTGCTTATCGCCAAATGTCACTTCTTCTTCGTCGTCCTCCTGGGCGTGAAGCGTACCCAGGTGACGTGTTTTATCTTCACTCTCGTTTGCTTGAGCGTTCTGCGAAACTGAACGAAGATAATGGTTCAGGTTCCATGACAGCGCTTCCTGTGATTGAAACACAGGGCAACGACGTGTCAGCCTTTATTCCGACAAATGTGATTTCGATTACAGATGGTCAGATCTTCCTTGAAACAGACTTGTTCTACCAAGGTATCCGCCCAGCCGTGAACGTTGGTTTGTCTGTGTCACGTGTGGGTTCATCGGCTCAAATTAAAGCCATGAAACAAGTCGCCGGCTCTATTAAAGGTGAATTGGCTCAATATCGTGAAATGGCTGCTTTTGCGCAGTTTGGTTCCGACCTAGATGCCGCAACACAGCGTTTGCTTAATCGCGGCGCACGTTTGACAGAACTTTTGAAACAGCCACAGTTCGCTCCGCTTAAAACGGAAGAGCAAGTTGCTGTGATCTATTCTGGCGTTAAAGGTTATCTTGATGATCTTGAAGTGTCACAAGTTGGCCCATTCGAGCAAGGTTTGCTGGCAAGCTTACGTGGTGAACATGCATCACTGCTCAATCAAATCCGTAAAGATGAGAAGCTGACAGATAAGAGCGAAGCGATGCTGAAAGATGCTATTGAAGCTTTCGCTAAAAGCTTTTCATAATTGAAATTAAAGCGCGGCCATAGCCGCGCTTTTATATCTATCATAAGGAATTAAGGGACCTCGATGGCGAACCTTAAGGATTTAAAAAACCGGATCGCGTCTGTTAAAGCAACGCAAAAGATCACGAAAGCCATGCAGATGGTGGCCGCTGCTAAATTGCGTAAAGCGCAAGAAGCAGCTGAAGCCGCACGTCCTTATGCCGAGCGCATGAGCAAAGTAATGGCAAATATTTCCGCAGGCGTTCAAGGCAACGACAATGCGCCGAAACTGATGGCTGGCACAGGTAAAGATGATGTCCATCTTCTTGTTGTTATGACAGCAGAACGCGGCCTTTGTGGTGGATTTAATTCATCAATCGCCCGTCTTGCACGCATGAAGGCAATGGAACTACAAGCCAGCGGCAAAACAGTGAAAATCTTGTGTGTTGGTAAAAAAGGCTTTGACGCACTGAGATTTCAATTCGGCGATATCATTATCGACACCGTTGATCTGCGCGAAATTAAACGCGTAGCCTTCAAAGATGCTGCCCCAATTGGCGCGCGCATTATCGATATGTTTGATAATATTGAATTTGATATTTGCACGATTTTCTATTCTGAATTCCAATCTGTTATCAGCCAAATTCCAACGGCTCAGCAGATTATTCCCGCCGAAGTGCCAGAAGCAACGGACGACGCGGAACAGGTTCATTATGAATATGAGCCGGAAGAAGAAGAAATTCTCGAAGACTTGCTGCCGCGCAATATTGCAATGCAGGTTTTCCGTGGCCTCCTAGAAAATGCCGCCTCAGAACAAGGCGCACGGATGAGTGCTATGGATAATGCCACACGTAATGCCGGTGAGATGATCGATAAACTAACGATCAGCTATAACCGTCAACGTCAGGCCCAGATTACTAAAGAATTGATCGAAATTATTTCCGGTGCAGAAGCACTCTAATCCGGGACCTTATAAGACCCATTAATGGCTCCATTAATGGATATGAGTTTGAAGACCGAAAGGGACGAAAAAATGGCTGGTAAAGCTGCAAAAGCAGACGGAAAAGTCACTCAGGTTATTGGCGCGGTTGTGGACGTTCAATTTGACGGACACCTACCCAAAATCCTGAACGCACTTGAAACAACAAATGGTGGCAATCGCCTTGTTTTGGAAGTCGCACAACACTTGGGTGAAAACACCGTGCGGACCATCGCGATGGACGCAACAGAAGGTCTTGTGCGCGGTCAAGAAGTAACCGACACAGGTGAACCGATCTTGGTTCCTGTTGGCGATGAAACACTTGGCCGCATCATGAACGTGATTGGTGAGCCGGTTGATGAAGCGGGCCCAATTAAAACAAAAGCAAAACGCGGTATCCACCAAGATGCGCCAGCCTATGTTGAGCAATCAACAGAAGCTGAAATCTTGGTTACAGGTATTAAAGTTGTTGACCTTCTGGCCCCTTACTCAAAAGGTGGTAAAATTGGTCTCTTCGGTGGTGCTGGTGTTGGTAAAACCGTTTTGATTATGGAATTGATCAACAACATCGCGAAAGCGCACGGTGGTTACTCTGTGTTTGCGGGCGTTGGTGAGCGTACACGTGAAGGTAATGACCTTTACTGGGAAATGGTCGAATCTGGTGTGAACAAAGAAGGCGGCGGCGAAGGTTCTAAAGCTGCCCTCGTTTACGGTCAGATGAATGAGCCTCCAGGAGCGCGTGCTCGTGTGGCTTTGACTGGTCTTACAATCGCGGAAGATTTCCGTGACAAAGGCCAAGACGTTTTGTTCTTCGTGGATAACATTTTCCGCTTTACACAGGCTGGTTCTGAGGTGTCTGCGCTTCTTGGGCGTATTCCATCTGCTGTGGGCTATCAGCCAACACTTGGTACCGATATGGGCGGCATGCAAGAGCGGATTACAACAACGACTAAAGGTTCAATTACATCTGTTCAGGCCGTTTATGTGCCAGCCGATGACTTGACTGACCCGGCGCCTGCCTCAACCTTCGCTCACTTGGATGCGACAACCGTGTTGAACCGTTCGATTGCTGAAAAAGGTATCTACCCTGCGGTTGATCCACTTGATTCAACATCACGTATTCTCGACCCATTGGTTGTTGGTGAAGAACACTATGAAGTTGCCCGTCAAGTTCAGGAAATTTTGCAGCGTTACAAAGCGCTACAAGACATCATCGCGATCTTGGGCATGGATGAGCTATCTGAAGAAGATAAAATGACTGTGGCGCGTGCTCGTAAGATTGAGCGCTTCCTGTCACAGCCATTCTTCGTGGCGGAAATCTTTACAGGCTCACCAGGTAAACTGGTACCACTAGAAGATACAATCAAAGGCTTTAAAGGTCTTGTGAACGGCGATTACGATCACCTACCTGAAGCTGCTTTCTATCTCGTTGGCGACATTGATGAAGCCATGGAAAAAGCACAGAAATTGGCCGCAGAAGCTGCCTAACTGAAAATGCATCCTTTGCTGGTTGAAAGATCAGCAGAGGTGCAAAACAAAGAGAACTTGAATGGCTAACGCTTTCACATTCGAACTCGTTTCACCAGAAAAGCTTGTCTTTTCAGGTAATGCAACTGAAGTTATGGTGCCCGGAACAGAGGGCTATTTTACGGTAATGAAAGACCATGCGCCTTTCATATCTACTGTAAAGCCTGGTGTTGTTGAGGCAAAACTGGAATCCGGCGAAGACATGAAAGTTTTCGTCCCCGGCGGTCTTGCCGATGTTTCCCCATCTGGCTTCACGCTACTTGCGGAACTTGCAACGCCTGTTGCTGATATCGATGCTGATTTTATCACAAGTCAAATTGATGCTGCCGAAGAAATATTGGCAAGCGCGAGCGATGAGAAAAAACAATCAGCCCAAGAAAAAGTAGATCAGCTCAAAGAAGTAAAAATGAGCCTTGGTCTTTAAGAGCCTTAAAATCTGATTTCTATCGCATATCAAGCCGAAAGAATATAATATCTGCTTGTAGGCGTCCCTTTGAACTTGGGCGATAAATAACCGCCCTAATTCATAAATCCTTTTTCCTGCAGCTGGCCGATAATGATATCAGCAGCCTCATCCGCAGACTGACTTACAGTGTTGATTGTAATTTCTGGATTTTCAGGCGCTTCATAAGGGCTGTCTATGCCCGTGAAGTTTTTAATCTCACCCGCTCTCGCCTTCTTATAAAGGCCCTTCACATCACGCTCTTCGGCAATAGATAAAGGTGTGTCGACAAAGATTTCAATGAACTGTCCATCCCCTATACGTTCACGCGCCATGTTACGCTCAGAACGAAAAGGCGAGATAAACGATACCAGGGTGATAAGACCGGCTTGTAGCATTAGTTGAGAGACCTCGCTGACACGGCGCACATTCTCCACTCGATCGGCTTCTGTAAAACCGAGATCTCGATTGAGACCATGACGGACATTATCGCCATCAAGCAACATCGTATGACGTCCCATAGCAAAGAGCTTCTTCTCCAAGGCATTGGCTATTGTAGATTTACCGGACCCAGAAAGTCCCGTAAACCATAGCACTGCTGGCAATTGATTTTTCTGTTCAGCGCGCGCCGCCTCATCCACATCGAGCGCTTGCCAATGAATATTAGCCGCCCGACGAAGCGCAAATTCAATAAACCCCACAGCCACAATTTGATTTGTCATCTGATCAATCAGATTAAAGGTCCCCGTTGAACGGTTCGCATTATAAGGATCAAAAGCAATTTTTTGATCAAGCGAAAGATTGCAAGAACCTATGGCATTCTTAACCAATGTATTGGCAACCAGTTTTTCTTGATTGGTGACATCCAGAACATAGCGCGGCGACGCAACATTTGCTTGTACTGTGCTTGCACAAGTTTCAAATAGATATGCCCGTCCCGGCAACATTTCATCTTCACTCAACCACACAAGAGTTGCGCGAAATTGATCAGAAACTTCGCAAGCATTGCCTTTATGGCAAAGAATACTACCCGGCGAGATATCAATTTGATTACTCAGGGTAATCTGAGCTAATTTCTGAGCCCGCGTAGGACTCCCGCCTTCACCAACATCATCAACGAGCACGATTGATTCAACACGACTGATCTCACTAGAAGGCAGGACCCTCACTTCATCACCTGGCTCTACACAGCCGGCCAGCATATGGCCTGAAAGACTGCAAAAATCACGATCAGATCTCTCCACAGTTTCGACACTCATCCGAAATGGTTTCGCGCTCGCCACATCATCAAAGCTGACCGCCTCTAAATGTTCCATAAGACTTGGACCTTGATACCAATCCATCATATGGCTCTTCTTAGCGACATTATCACCTTTGTCTAAGGACATAGGAATTGTCATAAGCCGAGCCTCATCAATGCCTAGCTCCTTAGCAAGTATTTGATGAGTTTTGACAATCTCTTCGAAGCTTTCTTGAGAGTAATCAACAAGGTCCATTTTGTTGATCACGAGCACCAGCTGCTGAATATTCAACAGGTTCATTACATACAAAATACGCCGTGTATTGCTTATCATTTCACAGCGCGCATCAATCATCAAAACACAAAGATCTGATACCAAGCCAGCCGCAATCATTTGTCCTGTTTGTTGTTCATCAACACTTACATTGGATACAATAAATCGTCTTTTCTCAGTTGAAAACGTCCTATGCAAAACATTTGGCATGATGTCATGCTCAGCCATTGGCGCAGAGTTGTCTGTTAATGCCTCTTTATTTTCATCAATAAATTGACCCAATAAGGATGAAAAAAATTTATCCCCCCATCCACATGTAATGCAGCGTAACAAGGGTTTATCTTGATCAATATCATTGTCACAGGGCTTGAGATTGTTCATTTATATTAGATTCCCATAATAAAGCTGATAAAAAATTCAATAATAGCTTCACAATCCATGGCTTAGTTTATTTATATATCATGGCAAGGAATGGTGTTCTAATTTACATTAATTAACACCCTAATACAGTCGATTAATGATTGCTTATACAATCACGTCAATCATCATAGAACCGAAACACAGCTAGACTTTAGCTAGAAACATTGGTTAGTAATACATAAAATAATATGGGTGCTTAAATTTTTATGCCATCAGAAAAAATCTCCACAATCACCCCTGTTATACTATGTGGCGGTTCCGGCACACGACTTTGGCCATTGTCCCGTCGCACAGCACCCAAACAATTTATGTCACTCGGTGAGGAACCAAGCTTATTTCAGCAAGCATTGAAACGTCTTGATGACAATGACATATACGGCCCACCTGTCATTTTAACCAACAGTGATTACCGCTTCCAAGTCGCCGAACAGGCACACCAAATAGGAGTTAAACTTTGCGGCATACTGTTGGAACCGACAGCTCGCAATACCGCGCCCGCAATAGCAGCCGCAGCTAAATATATTCAAACATTGAATCAAGCAGACCTTATCCACGTTCTACCATCCGATCATCTTATAGTGGATGATGAAGCCTTCCGTTCAGCGATCGAAACAGCCGCAAAAACTGCGATGAATGACTATCTCGTTACCTTCGGTATAAAACCAAGCGAACCCGCAACAGGCTATGGATATATCAAGGCTGGCGAAACACTCAACTCAGGCGCCCACCGTGTCGCAAAATTTATAGAAAAACCTCCTATTGAAAAAGCAAAAGTAATGCTCAGTGAAGGTGGCCATTCATGGAATTCTGGCATGTTCCTGTTTAAGACGGATGTTTTTTTAAGGGAACTTCAAGCCTTTGAACCAAACATTATCAAAGCAGTTAGTACAGCAGTTGACGAAGCCGTCATTGATCTAGATTTTGTTCGTCTTGATCCTGTTAGTTTTGACAAAAGCCCTAATATTTCTATTGATTATGCTTTATTTGAACGCACTCAGAAAGCTGCAGTGATACCCGCTGCCATCCAATGGTCGGATATTGGTTCTTGGAAATCTTTATGGGAAAACCGACCGGCAGATGAAAATGGCAATGTGGTAAGTGGCTCAGCAACTTTCAGTGAATCTAAAAACAATATGATAGTGACAGAAAGCCAACACGTGGCTCTTAATGGCGTATCAGACCTCACCGTGGTTGCTACAAATGATGCGCTTCTTATTTCAACGATGGAGCGATCTGAACAAGTAAAAGATATAGTAAGCTTACTCAAAGAAGACCCAGATACGCGAATTTTAACTGAAGAGCATAAAACAATCTACCGCCCATGGGGGGGATATACCTCTATACTCAATGGTGAACGGTACCAAGTAAAACGGCTCTTTGTAGCACCAGGCAAAAAACTCTCACTGCAAAAACACAAATACCGCTCAGAACATTGGGTAGTCGTGAGCGGTACTGCAGAAGTCACATTGGATGAAAAGCTCATCATACTTGTAGAAAACGAATCTGTATACATACCCCTTGGGGCGGTTCATCGCCTTGCCAATAATGAGGAAAAGCTTCTGGAGGTAATTGAAGTTCAGTCCGGCTCTTATCTCGGCGAAGATGACATCATACGTATTGAAGACGATTTTGGACGTGGGCGGACTTACTAAAATACCCACTTCTGAATTACAGCCTATGTGCTGGGTATTGAGCCTCTATCAATTGGCACTTGATAACCTTTCTGCACAGCTGGGCGCTCTTTAATCCGATTATACCAAGCAAGTACATTAGGATATTTCATAATATCAACCTTATGCCACTCAAAACGAGAGGCCCATGGCCAACAAGCCATATCCGCAATACTATAATCATCAACGATATAATCACGCCCCTCAAGACGTTTATCTAGAACGCCATAAAGCCGATTAGCCTCATTATGAAACCGTTCTTCTGCATAGTCAGATTTACCAGCATTAAAATGCAGAAAATGATGCCCTTGACCAAGGATTGGACCATATCCACCCATCTGCCACATCAACCATTCCACCACGCGCCAACGATCATCCCCACTAGCAGGTATAAACTTTGAATATTTATCGGCTAGATACATCATGATGGCGCCGGACTCCATCAATGTTAGTCCATTATCATGATCCACGATGGCTGGAATTTTATTATTAGGACTGATTTTCAAGAAATCCGGCTGAAACTGATCGTCCGAGCCTATGTCAATGGCGTGGGCGGTATAAGGCACACCCAGCTCTTCCAAAAGGATAGAAACCTTTCGTCCATTTGGTGTTGTCCATGTGTAAAGATCAATCATTTTAAAACCTCATACTAGATGAAAAAACAGCGCCTCCTTACAAGAAGCGCTGTTTCATTTACTAACCATATATGCCGCGTTGAAATCTAGATTGCCAAATATTCGCGGCGTAGATCTTCGTCATCAAGCACTTGCTGAGCCGTGCCTTCAAATACAATGTTTCCAGTGTCGAGAATCAAAGCACGGTCAGCGAGTTTTAAGGCTGCCACAGCATTTTGTTCCACAATAATGGTTGTAATACCAAGCTCTCTCACACCTTGGAGAATGCGCTCAATTTCCTGTACGATCACAGGCGCCAAACCTTCATATGGTTCATCAAGAAGCAGAAGCTTCAAATCCCGCGACAATGCCCGAGCAACTGCAAGCATTTGCTGCTCACCCCCAGACAATGTCGTAGCAACTTGTGTTTTACGCTCAGCAAGACGTGGAAAATGCTCGTAAACTCTCTCAATTTCCCAGCCAATGTGGCCATCAACCTGACTGAGGATCAAATTTTCCTCAACCGACAAACCACCGATGATACGGCGGTCCTCAGGTACCAATTGAATACCTGCACGTGAGGCTTGAAAAGACTTCATCGTGTGAACAGCTTCGCCATTCAAATAAATTTCGCCTTGTTTTAATTGCGGGTCATCAAGTCTAGCAATGGAACGTAATGTTGATGTTTTCCCAGCGCCATTACGGCCAAGCAAGGCTAGAATTTCACCTTCTTTAACATCAAAAGACACACCCTGAACGATGTAGCTTTCTCCGTAATACGAATGCATATCGCGTACCGAGAAATATGGCATCTCTTCAGTATTGTCCATCTGCTCTTTTGTAGGTTCAGCGTTCATTAATGAGCCCCCCCAAGATAGGCTTCCTGTACTTTTGGATTTCCACGTACTTCTTCAGGTGTTCCTTCAGCAATAATCATACCTTGGGCCAAAACAGAAATTTTATCAGCCAGCGAAAACACAACATGCATGTCATGCTCGATGATAACTTTGGTCATACCACGTTCTTTCAACTTTTTAAGAAGATCAATCGTGCGATTGGTATCATGTCGCGCCATGCCAGCAGTTGGTTCGTCAAGCAAAAGAAGCCTTGGTTTTTGAATCAAACCCATCGCAAGCTCAAGTCGCCGCTTGTTACCACGTGATAAGCTTGAAGCAATTGTATGACGCTCATCTAATAAATTAACATCTTCAAGAGTGTGTTCGGCCATTTCACGCAATTCAACTTCGCGCTCAAGACCACCCCATGCATTGAAGGTAAATGACCCATCACGCTTTGCGAGCGCTGGAAGCATCACATTGTGCAACAAACTCAAGTCCGGGAATATTTCCGGCGTTTGAAAAACACGAGCAACACCTAATTGATTGATGTCATGTGGTGAATGATTATCCAAAATTTCACCATCAAAAATAACATGGCCTTCATCAGGCTTGATGCGACCAACACATACATTGAGTAATGTTGATTTACCGGCGCCATTCGGCCCAATAATCGCGTGGACTGTACCTTCTTCAATTTGAAGATCGACATCACTAAGTGCCTTTAAGCCACCAAAACGTTTGCTTACATCAGCAACATTCAAAACTATATTATTTGTCGACATTTATTTACTCCGCCGGTTGGGCTTCGCCGGCAAGCGGCTTGTTATCGGTAGGTTTTTTACGGAAAAGCCCGATTAGACGACTCATTATTTCCATGATCCCACCGGGAACAAAAATCACGACAATCATAAACATTAAACCGAGGGTTAGCTCCCATCCTTCACCAACAAACAATGAGGTTATCCCAACAAAGAAATGCTGCAGTGTTTCCGGTAAGAAAGAGAACGTTGCTTCCAGAATTTGTTCATTGATTGATGAGAAAATCTGTTCCAAATATTTAATCAAACCGGCCCCTATAAGCGGTCCAATCAAAGTACCAACACCACCAAGGATGGTCATCAGTACCACAAGGCCAGACTCTGTCCATTGCATTCGTTCAGCACCAGCAAGTGGATCAGTCACGGCCAGAAGCGAACCTGCCAGACCCGCATACATACCAGATATAACAAAGGCCACAATCAAATAGGGGCGCGTGTTAATGCCTGTATAGTTCAAACGGTTCTGATTAGATTTAATCGCTCGCAGCATCAGCCCAAAATCAGATCTAAAGATGCGCAATGATATATAAAAAGCAATAATTAGAAGAATCGCACAGAAGTAGAATCCTTCCCAGCCACTCATCTTAAGCCCGAAAAAGTTTGAAATCGGCACGCTGGTTTCCGTGACGCCAAAAAACCCATCTACAACGCGAATATCGGCATCAAGAAGACTACGGCTTTCATCCGCTTTGGCCAAAGCCCGCACTTGAAGACCAGTTTCACCATTCGTTATAGGCGTCAGTACGGAATAAGCCAGACTGTAACACATCTGAGCAAAAGCCAGAGTTAGAATAGAGAAATAGATACCTGATCGGCGTAGACTTATAAAACCGATAACAACAGCAAATAATCCTGCAATTCCGATACTCAAAGCCATGGCCGGCACCACATTCATGGTGAACAGTTTAAACGACCAAACCGTTGCATAAGAGCCAACACCCAAGAAGGCAGCATGACCAAAAGACAGATAGCCTGTCAGACCAAACAAAATATTGAATCCTATGGCAAAAATTCCATAGATGGCAAATTTCTGCAACAGATCAGGATAGCCAGCACCAATCGGTGCAAAAATAATCGGGGCACACAAAACCACCGCTATGAAGACAAGCATTAAAAGCCGGTCATTTCGTTCTGAAGATAACATAATTAGTCCTCCATCACGCCAGCACGACCAAGTAGACCACGCGGCAGGGTTAGAAGAATCACAACAGCCACCAGATAAATGATAACCTGATCAATCCCCGGGAAGAAAACCCAGCTATCGATGAAATTCAAAATATTATAGAAAAAGCCTGAATGGTCGGCCGGATTTGGGAACACAAGCGAGGCATATGAGGCAACGGCCGCAAAACTCTGCATAATCCCAAGTAAAAAGCCTGAAAGAACAGCACCAGGTAGAGAGCCCATGCCACCAACCACAACAACCACAAAGGAAAGAACAAGAAAGTCCATACCCATTCGGTAATCAGGCGGCAATGTAGGCGTATACATAGCGCCTGCCAGACCAGCAACAACAGCGGCAAGACCAAAGATGACGGTGAAACGACGCTCAATATCTATCCCGAGAATGCCAACAGTTTCCCGATCATTCATACCTGCCCGCACAACCATCCCGTAAGTTGTAAATTGCAAGAAGCTGAATACGGCAGCAATGACGACAGCAGCAAAACCGAAGTAAATCAAACGCCACCATGGATAAACAAGATTTTCACTAACACCCAGCCATGTACCAATATTCGCGCTACCACTGACAATTTCAGGAGCTGATTGTGGCAATGGATTTGCACCAAAATAATGTTTCACTATTTCTTGTAAAACGATAGCAAGCCCGAATGTCACCAAAATCTGGTCTGCATGAGCACGTTTATAGAAGTGTTGGATCAGGCCACGCTCAACGATAATACCTACCAACAACATAAAGGGTATAACAAGAATGATCGATAGAGGCACTGAATAACTCGTAATGAGCGACCCCATTTCCTCACCAAACCATATGTCAACATAGGGAACAACTTCTGGTGGAGGGGCAAATCCTAGGCCTGTGTCTTCAGAAGGTTTTTCAACACCAAGCTGCAACATTTTGTTAAAAACAACAGCACAAAATGCACCTAGCATAAACAGTACACCGTGGGCAAAATTGACCACACCCAATGTACCAAAAACAAGCGTTAAACCCAGTGCAATCAAAGCATAGGCACCGCCCTTATCAAGCCCATTCAAGAGCTGAAGAAGGATAACGTCCATCTTATAGAACCTTAAATTTTAAAATGTGACATTTGTAAAATACAGGCTGTCCCACAAAGCCATAAAATCTCAAAACCGGCCGCCTTTATAAAGGCGGCCGGGTAACAGTTTAATGTTGCTTACGCACCATCGTTGTAAGGACCAAGATCGCCCTTAACATCAGGATCAGTATGAGCATACTCAACCTGCGCACGTGGTGTAACTTCCACAACTTCAAGAACGTCAAATTTCGATGTTGGGTTTTCTTTACCCTTCACAACGAGCACGTCTTTGAAACACTGGTGATCTTCAGCACGGTACTCAGTTGGACCATTGCCGAGGCCATCAAACTTGAAGCCTTCGAGAGCGGCGCCAACACCTGATGGTTTGAACGTACCAGCACGCTGACATGCATCAGCATAAAGCAGAGCCTGACAGTAAGTTGTATGAGCAGCCTGTGATGGCGGGAAGCCATACTTGGAACCAAATGATTTAACGAAAGCTTTTGAACCTTCGTCTTTCAAGGACCAATGCCAGTTTGTTGAACCGTAAATACCTTTAACGTTTTCACCAGCACCTTGAGCCATAAGGCGTGAGTACAATGGAACAACGATTGCAAAGTCTTTACCGTTTACTTGCTTGTCACGAAGACCAAACTGAACAGCTTGTGTCAGTGAGTTCACCATATCTTTGCCGTAGTGGTTCAACACGAGAACGTCAGCACCAGAATTCAACACTGGAGTGATGTACTGTGAGAAGTCACCAGCGCCAAGTGGTGTTTTAACAGCTGCTGCTGTATTCCAACCAATTTGCTCTGTGTACTTCTTGATTGAACCTTCTTGAGACCAACCCCAAGTGTAGTCAGCTGTAAGGTGATATGCTGTACGTTCTGTACCGAACTGGTTTTTCAACACTGGACCAAGTGCAGCACCTGTCATTTCTGTATTAAAGAAGTGACGGAAGCCGTTTGCACGACGGTCTTTACCAGTTGTGTCATTTGAGTGTGTCAGACCAGCCATAAAGATTACGCCAGCTTCCTGACATAGGCCTTGAACAGCAATAGCAACACCCGAAGATGAACCACCAGTAATCATAACAGCGCCATCTTTTTCAATCATGCGCTTCGCAGAAGCACGTGCCGCGTCAGATTTTGTCTGTGTGTCACCTGTTACAAAGGCAACTTTCTTGCCGTTGATGCCGCCTTTAAGCGCTTTTGATGAGAATGTGTTTAACATTCCGCCATCGCCTTCACCGTTGATATGCTCAACAGCAAGCTGATAAGCACGCAGTTCATCTGCACCCTCATCAGCATAAGCACCAGTTTGTGGCACGTTAAAACCAAATGTTACCGTGTCACCCTTAGGCTCATTGGTATAGGCATTGGCTGTGTTTGAAAAAAACATAGGTGTTGCAAGCGCTGAGCCGGCAACTGCACCCGTCTTCAAAATTGAACGACGGCTAATTTTTGATCGATTGTCAGTCATTAAGGATCCTCCCAAAAATGCAGCTTTCCTCCTGAAAGCCGCAGACAACCCGCACTATGAAGACTATTTTTGACACTTTTTAAGTTAAAGCAGCAAAAACACGGCGGGCGATACCTTATTATTAGAATCCTTCAGTCGCTTTCCACAATACAACTTTCTGTGCATGTGCGCTGCACAATAAATTTAATTAGCATTACAGCCAGGCTCGAACCCCGCCCTGAGCGGCAGTTTGTTCCAATGAATAGATGAAGCTTCATTTCAAAATATTGAAGGCCCTATGCAGGACGATTCTTCTCCAGCATGAACTGGCACCGCTTCAAGCTTCTTGACAAGGATGGGATATATTTCGTGAATGTCCCGCGCAAAAGCGCCAGATATCAAAATTAATGAAATGCACATAGCTAAAATAAATTTCAAAAATTCCCATAAAAATACGCCTCATTAGACTATGTTAAAATTTGTGGTTTTAGCAAATTTGTGATCGAATTTGGTTGTATCTGAGCCATTTTTAACCCATACACTCAACAGCCTATACTTTGATATGTGGGAGAGATTGGTAGCATTCACATGTTCACCAACGCCGAAGGAGCAACACCCCGGAAACTCTCAGGCAAAAGGACCGCATATTGCATCAGGCATCTGGAGAGAGGCAACATGTCACGTGTTGCCCACCGAAGGCGAAAGCGATTAGGCTGTGAAGCACGCAGTTTAATGCCAAACGCTCAGGTCCCAAGACAGAGGGGTTCGCTGGTCAGCACATGTTGGCCATCCGGATCAACTATGTGAGGAGGGACCTAAAATGCCTCAAGAAATGCAAAAAATTGCCGTCATCGGTGCCGGTATCACGGGTATCACCACGGCTTACTCTCTTTTAAATCGCGGCTTTGAAGTCACCGTATTTGACCGCAACCGTTATGCAGCCATGGAAACATCTTTCGCCAATGGTGGCCAGCTTTCAGCTTCTAATGCCGAGGTGTGGACAAGATGGTCGACAATCGGCAAAGGCATGAAGTGGATGTTCGAGCGCGGCGCTCCGCTGCTCGTTAATCCAAAACCAAGCTGGCACAAGTATTCATGGATGGCGGAATTCATGGCCAGCATCCCAGATTATGAGAAGAACACCATTGAAACCGTCCGCCTTGCAATTTCAGCGCGCGAGCATCTTAAAGCCCATGCCGAAAAAGAAGGCTTCAGTTTTGATTGCGAAGATCGCGGCATTCTTCATATCTATACGGATAAAAAAGAATTCGACCACGCAACACAGGTAAATAAGCTCTTAGCCAAAGGCGGACTTCAACGACGCGCCGTGACCCGTGAAGAAATCCGTGAGATTGAACCCAGCATCCATGGCGATCTTTATGCTGGCTACTACACCACAAGTGACTTCACCGGTGACATTCACCGTTATTCACGCGGCCTTTCAAAGGCCTGCGAAAAACGTGGGGTTCATTTCAATTATCACACAAAGGTCAGGGACATTAATCATCATAGTCAAGGCGTTACATTGAGTTTTACAAACGATGAAAGTGGTATCCAAAGACAAGATTTTGATGGTGTCATGATTTGCGCCGGTGTTCAAAGCAAACGACTGGCCAATATGGTTGGCGACCGTGTGAATATTTATCCAGTCAAAGGCTATTCCATCACCGTTGAGCTTGGCGACAAAGAGAGCCAAAAAGCAGCCCCATGGGTCAGCCTTTTAGATGACGAAGCTAAACTGGTTCTTTCCCGTCTTGGGGATGACCGTTTGCGCATAGCCGGCACTGCTGAATTTAATGGCTACAGCCTCGACATACGCGATGACCGCATAAAGCCGTTGATTAAATGGTGTGAACGGCTATTTCCAGATGTCTCAACCGAATATGCCGTGCCATGGGCAGGGCTTCGCCCAATGATGCCAAGCATGATGCCGAAAGTCGGTGCTGGCAAAAGGCCGGGAATTTTCTACAATACTGGTCACGGTCATCTTGGTTGGACATTGGGAGCTGCAACAGCTGAAATCGCCGCTGAAATCGTGCTTTCAAAAGCGCGATCAAATAAGCAAATATACTAAACGCATATTTTCAGTAATCACTTTGAAAAGAAATGGAGCGGGCGATGAGATTCGAACTCACGACCTAAACCTTGGCAAGGTTTCGCTCTACCCCTGAGCTACGCCCGCATCCATTGAGACCATCCATTTACTGCATGGTTCTTTCAAGAGGCTTATATGCCGAAAGCTATCTCACATTGCAAGCAGCTTTTTTGAAAATCTTGCAGCACAGCCACAATAAGATTATGAAGCGACTAATTAGATTGACAAACCCAAGACCAATAACCCTTAAATTAAGTTACTGCCTGCTGGCATGAACCAACGATCATGACTCTTGCTGATACTGGCAAAGTCTAAACTAACGGAGATCAGGAATGAGCGAATTCATGCAATATGGCACCGGACCAATAAATAGTGCGGGCGACAACCTGATTAAAGACACAACAACAGATACCTTTGTTGTTGATGTGATTGAAGAATCAAACAAACAGCCAGTCATGGTCGATTTCTGGGCCCCGTGGTGTGGGCCATGTAAACAATTAACCCCCATTATCGAAAAAGCAGTCAATGAAGCCGGCGGGCGGGTCAAACTGGTCAAAATGAACATTGACGACTATCCAGAAATTTCAAACCAAATGGGCGTTAAGTCAGTTCCAGCGGTCGTGGCATTCAAGGATGGTCGACCCGTTGATGGTTTTATGGGCGCCATACCGGAAACACAAATTAAAGAATTCATCGACAAAATTGCAGAACCCGCCGGACCATCGCAGGAAGATCTACATCTGGCAGAAGGTGAAAAACTGCTCGAGACAGATGACTTTAATGCGGCAGCTGGCCATTTCAGTGCCGTTTTGCAAATGGATAGAACAAATTTAGCCGCCCTTTCAGGTCTGGCGCGCTGCGCCCTTGGCCTTGGCGACAAAGAACAAGCAGAGAAAATTCTAGATATGATCCCGGAAGAAAGTCTGGAAAACCCCGCGATCAAAACAGTTGTTGCACAATTAATGCTTTTGAAAAAAGCCGAAGATACTGGTGAAATCGACACTCTAAGGGATAAAGTCACCAATAATGAAAATGATCATCAAGCACGATTTGATCTTGCAATTTCTCTTAATGCAGCGGGTCATCGTCAAGAAGCCGCCGATGCCCTACTTGAAATTTTTCGTCGTGACCGTACTTGGAATGATGAGAGTGCTCGAAAAGAGCTTTTGACTTTTTTCGAAGCTTGGGGACCAAAAGAACCAGCAACAAGCACATCACGCAGGAAGCTGTCTTCTTTGATGTTTTCGTAAACCCGTGCAAAGAATGCAAGCTTTCAAACAAATATGCGGGCCACGATAAAGGGATAATGGAAATGATGACTGGCAATAGAAACTACGAAGGCATCGATGACCTTCCAACATCTATACCTATTTTCCCCCTGACCGGTGCTTTATTACTTCCTCATGGACAAATGCCATTAAATATTTTCGAACCCCGCTATCTGGCAATGATCGATGCTGCAATAGCTGGTGATCGCGTGATCGGGATGGTTCAGCCATCGCTTAATGATGATAAAGCGGAAGACAGCGGACTGTGTAAAGTAGGCTGCGCAGGACGTATTGTTTCATTAAGCGAGACAGGAGATAATCGCTATCTTATCTCCCTAATTGGAATTTCACGCTTCACAGTCCAGCGCGAACTTAAAGTCACCACACCCTATCGACAAATCCTTGCAGACTGGAGACCCTATCAAAATGATCTCCAAACTGACAAAAGCGGAGATGACGTTGATCGTGATGGATTATTGAAAACGTTTAGGTCTTATCTTGATGTCAACAATTTAGAAGCTGATTGGGAAAGCATTGAAGAGACGCAAACGCATATTCTTGTTAATGCGCTTTCTATGATGAGCCCTTATGGTGCCGCAGAAAAACAGGCCTTACTAGAAGCGAACAATCTCAAGATACGCGCAGAGACTCTCATTGCCATTACTGAAATGTCGCTTGCCCAACAAGATACTAATGGCAACGCGATCCTCCAATAGTTTCACCTGAAATCACGAAAGCCGATCATGACTGATATATCAAAGACGAAAACACCTTTCATTGATCGCAAGCTATTGGAAATTCTTGTCTGCCCTTTAACAAAAGGAACGCTTGAATATAAATGCGTTGAACAGGAACTGATTAGCCATTCTGCAAAACTTGCCTATCCAATCCGTGATGGTATCCCCATCATGTTGCCGGATGAAGCGCGGACACTGGATGATAACGAGTGACTCCTCCAAGCCAAATAATAGCACCAGCTGGCGCCTTTTCATCGGATGAACGTGCCGCTGTTTATCGGGCCATTGAAACACGACGCGATGTACGCAATGAATTCCTGCCCGACCCTATACCCCAAGATGTCCTCACCCGCATTTTAAAAGCAGCCCATGCAGCCCCTTCCGTTGGCCTGATGCAGCCGTGGAATTTTATTCTATTGCGAACACTAGACGAAAGGCGCGCAGCGCATCAGTTGTTTGAAAAAGCAAACCTTGAGGCTGAAGAACAATTCACAAATGAGAAAAAGAAGCTTTACTCCAGCCTCAAACTTGAAGGCATTTTAAAAGCCCCTTTGAACATCTGTATAACCTGTGACCGCACACGCGGCGGCGATGTGGTTCTAGGTCGCACCCATCAAAATGATATGGACCTCTATTCAACCGTCTGTGCTGTCCAAAACTTATGGCTTGCAGCGCGCGCAGAAGGCGTTGGTGTAGGATGGGTCAGTATCTTCCATGAAGAAGAAATGAAAGACCTACTCCACATCCCCAAACATGTCTCAATCATTGCTTATTTATGTATAGGGCTTGTCAGTGAACTCTACACAAAACCAGAGTTAGAAGTAAAAGGTTGGGGAAAAAGACTGCAGCTAGAAGACCTTATATTTGAAGGACACTGGGATAATAAAAATGGCGAGAAAATCTGATAAACGCGAACGCCTCCTTGATGCTGCTGCCGAAGCTTTCTGGATAGATGGCTATGCCGCAACCTCTCTTGCTGACATAGCAGAGCGTTCTCAAGTGCCTGTTGGCAATATCTATTATTATTTTAAGACAAAAACCGCCATTGCAGAAGGTGTCGCAGATATTTTCCTTGAATCTTCTCTGCAATCACTGAGTAATATTGATATCACTTTTAATACCCCAGCAGAAAAATTGCGCGCCTTTATCTCGCTGCTCAAAGAAAGCGCAGTGCCACGTGCACAGCGCGGATGTCCTATCGCTAATGCCATTCGGGATTTTTCACCAAACGTGCCAAAAGCTGCCGAGAAAACAAATGAAGTCTTTGACACATTAATCGGTTGGATCAGCCAAGTTCTAAATAAGAGCGGCGACCGCAAGGCCATTCGTCACGCCCGAACAGCCATAACCCGCTGGCAAGGGGCGATTGTTCTTGCCCAAGGCGCGGGCGACCCCAAAATTCTGCTTGAGGCCCTCAATGAACTAGAAGCTGATTTGCTTCTATGGGCCAAAGCCGACAGTTAAACCATTAATCAATGTTATATGGCTTCCCCGACGAGAAGTTTTGGCTGGTTCGGCAGCGAGGTACCCGCCGCCTGTGAGATAAAATAAGATTTTACGCGTGGGAGGCGATCGACCACACCAAGTCCAATGGTGCGCATCAACCGCAAGGCATCACTTCGATTAGAAAACAGTCGATTTAAAACATCCGTGGTAAAACCCATCAACCATGTATCAAACCGGCGCCATTGCTCATAGCGCTCCAATACATCTTCCGTCCCAAAATCCTGCCCCAAACGATCCGCTTCTACAATCGTCTGCGCAAGGGCGGCCACATCTCTAAAACCGAGATTCAAACCTTGGCCCGCGATGGGATGAATACCGTGGGCAGCATCGCCCACAAGCGCGAAACGAGATTTCACAAAATTCTTAGCAAGCGTCAAACTCAAAGGATAGGCCCGCCTACCGCCAATGACCTCAAGCGCCCCCAGGTGATGACCAAACCGACGCTCCAGCTCCAGATCAAATACAAAATCATCCCCCGCAACCATCTTCGCCGCATCGCTTGTGCGTTCCGTCCATACCAACGATGAACGGTTTTCTGTCAGGGGCAAAATCGCAAAAGGACCGGCTGGCAAAAAATGCTCAACCGCTTGTCCATTGTGTGGCTTTTCATGTTTTACAGTCGTCACAATGCCAGATTGGCCATAATCCCAGTGCACCGTTTTGATGCCTGCTATGGAGCGTAAGCCAGATTTTACACCATCAGCACCAACAAGAAGTTTCGTACTGACTTCGCCACCCGACCTCAACCAAATATTCATATGCGCGGGCTTTTCTTCAAAATCCAAAACACTATCACCATAGCGAATATCAACACCAAGCTCACGCGCGCGCGCTTCAATCGCTCCAACCATCGCGCCATTCGGCACCATATGAGCGAAAGGCCTGCCCTCCTCAACAGCTTCAGCAAAAGTCAGATAAACAGGGCGCACAGCATCACCCGTTTTAGAATCTGTAATCACCATATCGTTGATTGGCTGGGCATGAGGGATCAATTTTTCCCAAACCCCCAATTGATCGAGCATTTTTTGTGCTGCAAGTGCAATTGCTGACGCCCGCATATCAACACCCTTGCGCTCAGATAGCGGTGGAGCTGGATCAGCCAATAAAACTGACAGATGCGGTGCGGCTGATTTGATGGCCAAAGCCGAGGAAAGCCCCACATAGCCACCACCTGCAATTACGATATCAAATTGTTCCATCAAAAAGCCTTTTAAACTTAATCTGCTTGTCTCACTTATATAAAGCTAACCTACACTGGGGACAATCTTTGTCTCTAAAATGGAGAACTTCAACGACAAACTCATTCTTTAACCTCTGGCCTTAGCCCCTGGCCTTGACCTCTAGGTCAATATTGCTATTTCCTTATCTAACCCAAATTTAAGGAGAGAATGATTTGTCCTATGGTGTTGATGATCTGTTGGAAATTCTCAATCTTGAAACCCTTGAACACAATCTTTTTCGTGGCAAAAGCCCGAATGTCGGATGGCAGCGGGTTTTTGGCGGTCAAGTAATCGGGCAAGCGCTTGTTGCAGCCTCTCGCACGGTTAAAGATCGCAGCGTTCATTCCTTACATTGTTATTTTATGCGACCGGGGGACCCCAAGGTTCCAATCATTTATGATGTCGATAAAATTCGTGATGGCCGAAGCTTCACAACCAGACGCGTGGTCGCAATCCAACACGGCAAACCTATCTTCTCCCTTTCCGCCTCTTTTCAAATTGCTGAAGACGGATATGACCATCAAATTGACATGCCGGATATTCCACAGCCGGAAGATCTACCAAATGAGGCAGAGCTCAAAGAAAAATATTTGGCTTTCGCGCCCCAAAACGTCAAAGACTACTGGAGCCGTCCACGCCCTATTGAGGTGAGGCCCGTATCACTTGAACATTATATCTCAAACAAAAAGCTTGAACCTGCCCAACATATCTGGATACGCACAACAAGCCCTGTCCCTGATGACCAGCTCCGCAGTTCTGCCGTCTTGGCTTATTTTTCAGATATGACATTACTGGACACATCACTATATGCCCATGGCACCAGTATTTTCGACCAACAATTACAAGTAGCAAGCCTCGATCACGCCATGTGGTTCCATCGCAAAGCCGATTTTTCAGATTGGATTTTATACACCCAGGACAGCCCAAGCGCTTCAGGAGCGCGGGGCTTCACACGTGGTTCCCTCTATACCCGTTCAGGCACATTAATTGCCTCCGTTGCCCAAGAAGGACTCATTCGCCGTCGGGAAGGCGAGGAAAATATACGCAGTTTTACAACACAGCAAGATCCCGAAATCACATCTGGCTAAAATTTAATCATCTTTTTTATAGCTGCACAATTATTAAACAAATATGTGACGTGGCGTTTATAGCATCTTGCCATGATGTATAAATATTCAGTTAATACAATAACTTATCTTTTTTCTCAAAACTGGCACAATCCTTGTAATCAATTTAGAGATTCGGACAATTTAATACCGGATTTGTAACACCCAACGGGGGAAACCGCAGTTAGAAGATATCTTCGTGTCTGCGAGATAAACAGGATAGTCAAATGAAAATCATTATGGCCATTGTTAAACCATTCAAACTCGATGACGTGCGCGAAGCGCTCACTGGGATCGGCGTTCAAGGTTTGACAGTTAGTGAAGTTAAAGGTTATGGGCGCCAAAAGGGGCATACAGAAATATATCGCGGAACAGAATATGCGGTAAGTTTCCTGCCAAAGATCAAGGTCGAAGTCGCTGTCAGTGATGACTTAGTAGATAAGGTCGTGGAAACGATCTCTTCATCTGCTCAAACAGGTCAAATCGGCGATGGCAAAATCTTTGTCTACAATCTCGAAACAGCTGTTCGTATTCGTACCGGCGAAACTGGTGGTGAGGCACTTTAACAACCTCACATCTTTTAGTATTTCAGTATATCAAGGAAATCAAAATGAAACTCTTATTCTCTCGTGCTAAGGCCTTACCTCTTGCCTTTGTGCTCAGCAGTGTCGCAGCACCTGCACTGGCACAAGATGCGCCAGCGGTTCACCCTGAAGTGGCCTATATCTTCAACACTCTTTTATTCCTAATCGGTGGCTTTCTGGTCATGTTCATGGCCGCAGGCTTTGCCATGTTGGAAGCTGGGCTTGTGCGTTCTAAAAACGTCTCAATGCAATGCCTGAAAAATATCGGCCTTTACTCAATCGCCGGCATTATGTTCTGGATTATCGGCTATAATCTTATGTACAATAATGTCGATGGCAGCTTCTTGCCTAATTTTGTTGGCAATCCAGGCGCCTATGGCTGGGATGCTGTCGGTGGCAACGCCCTCGACACAGGCTACTCAACGGCATCTGACTGGTTCTTCCAGATGGTTTTCGTGGCAGCAACCGCATCCATCGTTTCAGGCACCGTAGCTGAACGTGTTAAAATTTGGCCATTCTTCATCTTTACAGCCATTCTAACAGGTGTCTTCTACCCAATCACTGGCTCATGGCAGTGGGGCGGCGGCTGGCTTGCAGATATGGGCTTCTCTGATTTTGCTGGTTCAACAATCGTCCACTCTGTTGGTGGTTGGGCTGCTCTTGCTGGTGCCATCGTTATTGGCGCTCGTTATGGCAAATATGGAAAAGACGGATCTATCACAGTAATGCCTGGTTCTTCAATTCCGCTAGCAACCCTTGGAACATTCATTCTTTGGCTCGGTTGGTTTGGTTTCAACGGCGCATCACAGCTCGCTATGGGTTCAATTGGTGATGTATCAGATGTATCTCGCATCTTTGCCAATACAAATCTCGCTGCTGCCGGTGGTGTTGTTGCAACAATCATCCTGACACAACTTTTGTATAAAAAGATTGATGTCACAATGGCGCTCAATGGCGCTCTTGCAGGCCTCGTATCGATCACAGCCGAACCTCTTAATCCAACACCGTTGCTGGCAATCCTTATCGGTGGCGTTGGTGGTGTTATCGTTGTCTTCGCTGTACCTCTTCTCGATAAACTAAAAATCGATGACGTGGTTGGTGCCATCCCTGTCCACTTGTTTGCAGGTATTTGGGGTACACTCATCGTGCCACTGTCAAACTCTGATGCAAGCTACGGTATTCAGATTATTGGTATTATCTCTTATGGTATATTCACCTTTATTGCCTCATTCATTTTGTGGACAATCCTAAAGGTTACAATTGGCGTTCGCGCTTCTGATGAAGATCAGATGGTCGGACTCGATAAAGCAGAAATTGGTATAGAAGCCTATCCAGAATTTGGAATGTCTAGATAAATCTGCATTTCATTGAAACCATTAAACCCGGCTTTCGAGCCGGGTTTTTCTTTGCCTAAAACAATAATTCACATTTATACCGACAATCCAGTTTGCTTAATAAGAGATTAACCACCAACATTTAAACTCCGGTGAAATCTTTCATTCATTGAAGCAAACTGGGCAATCATGACAGACACCGCCAATTTTAATGACCTTTCCCATAAGCTTAGCAGCGGAAACTCTCTCAGCAAACTTGGCTGCCAAATTATTGGCTTATTGATTATCATAGCAAGTGTGCTGACCTGTATCGCCCTCGCCAGCTGGAATGTAGAAGACCCAAGCCTCACCCATGCAACCAGCCAGAGCAGTAGTAATTTGTTAGGCTTTATTGGCTCATCTCTCGCAGATATTTTGCTTCAATTCTTCGGTATAGCTGGCGTTATCTTAGCGCTTTTACCCGCAATCTGGGGTTGGCAAATGTTTCGGCTACGCCTTAGAAGAGTACGTTTAAAACAAATCACATACTTTTTTGTCATCATACTTCTAACGTCTGGTTTTGCCGCCTGTTTACCAGTTCCTGAAACATGGCCCATGCCAACCGGCTTAGGTGGAATTACTGGCAATGGCATCGTCGCCATTCCATTCCTATTTTTCAGCGATGCCCTCTCAGGTTATCTGTCACCCATACTCGCCATACTACTAGCCTTGCCTGTGCCTTTTTTATTCCCAAAAGCCTTTTATGTTGCCAAAATGCAAAAAGAAATTGTTGAAGCCCATGAGGTCAAAATTAGCAAAGCGGATCATAAAAAAATAGACAAGCCGAAAGAGGCTGTCGTTTTACCTATGATTTTAGGGGCGGTAACCCACACAGCTTATTCAATGCGGGCTAAGGCAAAACATCAACTCGCTAGCAGACGCACAAAAATGCAGCGTGAACATGTACCCCAGCACGATCTAACGATGGATGATGGCAAAAACTCAAGCCATTTATCAGGTGCCCTTTCCGCTCTTTCGACCCTCAAACGTAAACTTATAGATGAGCCCGTTGCCGATGACGGACTAGGTGAATATCTAGATGGTTCTGAAAACTTGGACAAACAATATGAAGAGCCCGCAGTTGTCGCACCAATCGCACCAGAAACAGCACAGCCCCAACCTCAAGGCATCGCAGCACCACAGCATGAAAAAATAGCCAACCCGTCAACATCGACACGCGTCTCACCACCCGCAGAAAAACCAAAACCTAGTAAAGCGGCACTTGCTCAAATACAAAAAAATCTCCCGGGCATTAAAGACCCTTCAGACTTTGAACTTCCACCGCTGCATCTTTTAACAGAAGCACCAGATGATATAGGCCAACATGGCCTATCAGAAGAAGCACTGGCACAAAATGCACAACTGCTTGAAGGCGTATTAGATGATTTTGGTGTTAAAGGCGAAATTGTCCATGTGCGCCCAGGTCCTGTTGTCACCCTTTATGAACTAGAACCAGCGCCTGGTATAAAATCATCCCGTGTTATCGGCCTTGCCGACGATATAGCCCGCTCAATGAGCGCTATTGCCGCTCGGGTCGCCGTTATTCCCGGTAAAAATGCAATCGGTATTGAATTGCCAAATGCTAAACGCGAAACAGTTTATTTTCATGAAAGCGTTGCTTCTGACACATTTGAAACTAACAAGGGCAAACTTCCTATCTGCCTTGGTAAAACGATTGGCGGCGAGCCCGTCATTGCCGATCTTGCCGGTATGCCACATTTGCTCGTGGCTGGTACAACAGGCTCTGGTAAATCGGTTGCCATTAACACGATGATCTTATCGCTTTTGTTCCGCATGACTCCGGAAGAATGCAAATTGATTATGATCGATCCAAAAATGCTAGAACTTTCGATCTATGACGGTATCCCACATCTTTTAACACCTGTTGTGACAGATCCCAAAAAAGCTGTTGTGGCCCTTAAATGGACAGTCCGGGAAATGGAAGATCGCTATCGCAAAATGTCAAAAGTCGGTGTGCGTAATATTGATGGTTTCAACACGCGCGTAAAACAAGCGGTAGAAAAAAATGAGCCAATTGTTCGCACAATCCAAACTGGTTATGATCAAGAAACTGGTGAAGCAATTTATGAACGCGAAGAACTAGATCTATCGCCCCTACCATATATCGTTGTTCTCATCGATGAGATGGCTGACTTGATGATGGTAGCAGGCAAAGATATTGAAGGCACTGTCCAACGCTTGGCACAAATGGCTCGTGCTGCAGGCATCCATGTAATCATGGCAACACAGCGCCCATCGGTGGATGTAATCACCGGTACAATCAAAGCTAACTTCCCAACCCGCATCTCTTTTCAAGTCACATCAAAAATCGACAGTCGCACTATTCTGGGAGAACAAGGCGCGGAACAACTGCTTGGTATGGGTGATATGCTTTATATGGCAGGCGGCGGTCGTATCCAGCGAGTTCATGGTCCTTTCGTATCCGATGAAGAGGTAGAAGAGATCGTCAACCACCTTAAAGATCAAGGTATTCCTCAATATTTGGGCGCCGTCACTGAAGACATTGAAGAAGACGAAGGCACATCATCAAATGATGGAAGTGGTAATGTGACTGATTCTTCCGATCCCTACGATCAAGCAGTAGCCATCGTTTTGCGCGACAAAAAAGCATCTACAAGCTACATCCAGCGCAGATTAGGTATTGGCTATAATCGGGCCGCAACCATCATTGAGCGCATGGAAGAAGAAGGTGTTGTCGGGCCTGCCAACCATGCGGGCAAACGTGAGATACTCGTGGGCAGTGATCCGGAAGACGACTTCAATTTTTCTGAATAAAGCAAACAAAGTTTAATCCGAATCATATGTTCATGATACAGTCAGCGACAACATTCTAATATAAGATACGGCTGACAGAGTTTTGCCACGAAACGAGCTTAAAACAAGCCCACAATAATGACTTCAAATGGAAAAATCATATGAGCATTCTCAAGCGTCATTCACCACACTATAATATGAGTCAAGCAAGCCTAAGGACGATACTAACCGTTGTCTTACTCACTCTCTCAACACTCATTATCCTCTCATCATTCAACACCATTGCTCATGCAGCACTTGATGATAACCAAAAGCGGGTATTGAAAAATATATCTGAGAAAATGAACAGCAATAAAACGCTGGCAGGTAATTTTATTCAAACAGGCCCCAATGGGGATACAGCCAAGGGTGATTTTTATCTCAATAAACCTGGTAAAATCCGCTTCAAATATAAAAAACCGGCAACAATCGATATAATTGCAGACGGAAAAAGTGTCGCTATTATTAATACAAAGCTTGAAACTCAAGACCTATTGCCCATCAAAAAGACACCGCTGCGTTACCTTCTACGTAAAAAGCTTAACTTAAACAAAATCAAAGGCATCAAAAATGTGGGCTTGTTAGGCAATGCAATTGTGGTCATCATCGAAGATCCTGAAGCTTTCAATGAAAGCCAATTACGCCTTTTCTTCCACAAAGACACATATGCGCTGGAACAATGGATTGTAACTGACGCCCAAGGTCTTGATACCTCTGTTCAACTTTTAGATACGAAGAAAAATACCAAATTGAAATCTGAATTGTTCAAAATCAAATATCCGGGCAGATAAATTAAACACCAAGAATCAAAAAGCCAGCGAATAAATCGCTGGCTTTTTTGTTTAGAACCATCATTCCCCATCGCAAGCCCTCAACCTTTCCGATAGTGTCGCAGAAAATTGCACTCTATGTCGGGACACACAATGACCACCTTCAAACTTATCACTTGGAATATAAACTCTGTGCGTTTACGGATGCCGCAGGTGGAAAGACTTTTGCTAGAACAAGAACCCGATGTTTTGTGCCTTCAAGAAACCAAATGTCCGAATGACAAATTTCCAGAAAATGCCTTCAAAAAAGCTGGATATCCTAACATCGCCAAACACGGCCAAAAAGGCTACCACGGTGTAGCTACCGTATCACGGCACCCTTTCACTGAAAGCTTTTCGCGTGATTTTTGCGAAATGGGCGACGCACGTCATATAGCAACGGATTTTAAAATCGGTCCTGGCATCCGAATTCATAATTTTTATGTTCCAGCTGGTGGCGATGAAGCTGACATCGATAAGAATCCTAAATTTGACCATAAAATGAAGTTTCTTAATGAAATGAATGAGTGGATAGGCGGCGAAGAATCCAACCGCCCCGCCATTCTTGTTGGCGATCTCAACATCGCGCCCTATGAAAGCGATGTGTGGTCACACAAGAAAATGCTGAAAGTCGTCAGTCACACACCTATTGAGACCGAGGGCCTTGAAGCAGTGAGAGCCAAGGGACGCTGGATAGACACGCAGCGTCTTCTTATACCAGAACCAGAAGAACTCTTTACATGGTGGAGTTATCGCTCACCCAATTGGGAAGCGGCGAATAAAGGCCGCAGGCTTGATCATATTTGGGCGACAGAACATCTTGATGGCACAATCGCCAGAACCAAGGTTCTCAAACATGCCAGAAGCTGGGAGAGACCTTCAGACCACGCCCCTGTATTGACTGAATTTGAGTTTTAGAAATAAGACTAATTACGACAACTTTGTTTAAATCAATTAATATAGTCCAATCGGGAAGCAACATTAGATAGAGATGATGCAACGCGCGTAATATCATCAGACAAATAATCTTGAACCCGTTGCGCGAGATCAGGATAATTAGTCATCGCCTTCATAAAGGTAGGGCGATCAAGCAGCATATAAGACAAATCACCAACTGCTTTAGCTGTAAAAGAGCGACGAATGTCTGAAATCAAAGCATAAGGATCAACAATTGATCCAGCTTTTAAACGTCTGCGCTCTTTCAATTCACCATTGACAAGTTCCATTTGCGATAAGGAACCGCCAGTAATGAGTAAGGCGCCAAGTGCTTGTTCCCCGTCAAAAAAAACAGTTTGCGCATCACTCAGTGATTCATGCTCAGCGTTAAACGCAATCAACCGCAAACACTCATCATCAAGAACACTTAAAAACGAAACACGCCTTAAGCGATCAATATCATCTGGTAAGCTCATTGCAGCCCCTGTTCATTGCGCGCTGATTCTAAGCAGCGAAGCAGCGCGCAGCCCATTATGGATTTAACTTATAACCACCACTTTCAGTCACAAGCAATTCTGCATTAGAGGGATCCCGCTCTATTTTTTGACGAAGGCGATAAATATGTGTTTCCAGTGTATGTGTTGTCACGCCGGAATTATATCCCCAAACCTCTTCAAGCAAAATATCTCGCGTGACTGGTTTATCGCCAACACGGTATAAATATTTCAAAATAGAGGTTTCTTTTTCAGTCAAGCGGACTTTAGCGCCAGTTTCATCTGACAAAACTTTGGCGCTGGGGCGAAAAACATAGGGGCCAATCGTGAAAGTCGCATCTTCACTTTGCTCATGCTGGCGCAATTGTGCGCGAATTCGAGCAAGCAGCACAGCAAACCGGAAAGGCTTCGTGACATAATCATTAGCACCAGCTTCAAGACCCAAAATAGTATCAGAATCAGTGTCATGTCCGGTTAGCATAATAATAGGTGCTTTAAAGCCACCTTTACGCAATATCTTAACAGCCTCACGACCATCCATATCAGGCAAGCCCACATCCATAATTAAAAGATCGCAGTGACCATCCCTCGCTGATTTAACACCTTTTGTCGCATTTTCCTGATGCTCAATATCAAATTCTTCATAAAGGCTAAGCTGCTCCACAAGCGCCTCACAAAGATCAGCATCATCATCAACAATCAAAATTTTCCGAGCGGTCATGTTTAAACTTTCTATTATTTTTATATCTATTTCAGCTTCAACTGAATAATTTTAAACTATAAGAGACAAAATCCGACAAAGGACTTTTAAGCTTTTTCACATCTCTGGTAAACTGCACTTATCACAGATATATGAGGTATTGCTATGAACATCGTGTACATAAGCTCTAACTGGAAATCACTTTCACATGGCAATTTTGTGATGGGCACGCGATCAAGCGCCATCATTGCACCCTGCGCCCTTGGTCGTAGCGGCATCAAAAGCATCAAACGCGAAGGAGACGGCGGCACCCCTATTGGGAGCTTCAAGGTTATAGAAGCTTATTATCGACCTGACCGAATAAGCCGCCCCAACACAAGCTTACCCCTCCATCCGATCGTTAAGAATCTTGGCTGGTGTGATGCTCCTAACGACAAAAACTATAATAGAAAGATCAGGTTACCCTATATCCCATCTCATGAACGGCTTATGCGTAAAGATCACCTTTATGATTTGATGGTTGTGCTTGATTACAATATTTCACAACGAAAGCGTGGCGCGGGAAGTGCTATATTTTTTCACCTCGCACACAAAGATTATCGGCCAACCGAAGGCTGTGTTGCCGTTCACAAGAATGTCATGCTCAGGTTTTTGGAACGTGCAAATTCGAACACGCGCTTCATCATCAAACAGTGATTTAATTCACAATTTCTACTGTTTAGCGCGCGAACCAAAGATCGCGCTGCCAACGCGCACGCAAGTCGCACCCGCTTTTATGGCTTGTTGATAGTCACAAGACATACCCATCGATAACTCTTCCAAACCATGTTTTGACGCCATTTCAGATAAAAGTTGAAAATGAGGCTCTGGGTTTGCATCAAAGGGCGGAATACACATAAGCCCCACCACATTCAATCCGTGATGCTCAATGCATCGAGCAATAAAGGCGTCTGCTTCTTTGGGTAAAACACCTGCCTTTTGAGGTTCCTGCCCTGTATTGACCTGAATATAAACATCCAGAATACGATCTTGTTTTTTCATTTCACTCGCAAGGTTTTTTGCAATTTTCTCACGGTCAACTGTGTGAATGACGTCGAAAAGTTCAACCGCGTCTGCTGCTTTATTTGATTGCAGTGGCCCGATTAAATGCAGCCGAGTATTAGGATATTTTTGCTTAAGGCCTGGCCATTTTTTCTGGCTTTCTTGAACCCTATTCTCCCCAAAATGACGATGTCCTGCCACCAGCGCCGGCTCGATATGATCGCCTTCAAATGTTTTCGAAACAGCAATGAGCGTCACTTCTTTCTCGCCCGATGACTCAGCTTTTATTGTGTCAAGAACGCTCAACAGTCTCTTGTCAACGTCACTCATTTTACTCTTCCTTTAGTCAAAACCCGCATCACCAACGACCAACAGCATCATTCTGTCGCAAAGCAATAGCCAATAAGGTTGACCAACTTCACATTTTCTGGTGAGTGTCACACCAATTATTCTATTCCACCTGTTTGAAAGTATAGTCCTAAAACAAATGGCACCTGAACGCTACAATCCACGTGATGCGGAACCTCGCTGGCAATCATATTGGTCTGAAAAGAAAATTTTCGAAACCGATAACAACGATTCACGACCAAAATACTATGTGCTGGAGATGTTTCCCTATCCATCGGGTCGCATTCATATGGGCCATGTACGCAATTATACGATGGGCGATGTGGTTGCGCGCTATAAACGCGCTAAGGGATTCAGCGTTCTCCATCCTATGGGCTGGGATGCCTTTGGAATGCCCGCTGAAAACGCGGCAATGCAAAACAATTCCCATCCAAAAGAATGGACCTATCAGAATATCGCAACCATGCGCGATCAGCTCAAGGTCATGGGACTATCTCTTGATTGGTCTCGAGAGTTTGCCACTTGCGATGTTGATTATTATCACCGCCAACAACAAATGTTTCTCGACTTCCTCGCTAAGGATTTGATTTATAGAAAAGAATCTAAAGTAAATTGGGACCCTGTTGATCACACCGTGCTTGCTAATGAGCAAGTTATCGATGGCTGCGGTTGGCGCTCTGGCGCACCTGTGGAACAGCGCGATTTAACGCAATGGTTTTTCAAAATCACTGACTTTAGTGAAGATCTGCTAGAAAAATTAGACACACTAGAAGATTGGCCTGAAAAAGTACGCCTCATGCAGCGCAACTGGATTGGAAAATCTGAAGGACTGCGTCTGCATTTTGAATTTGCTGGCCAAGCCCCTGAGAGCTCAAAAACACTAGAAGTCTTTACCACAAGACCAGACACATTGTTTGGTGCAAGCTTCATGGCAATTTCAGCACAACATCCTCTCGCTGCTGAATTAGCTAAATTAAATCAAGAACTTAGTGACTTCATAGACGAATGCCAGCGTATGGGAACAAGCCTTGCGGCTGTCGAAACTGCTGAGAAGAAAGGCTATGCAACAGGATACAGTGTTGCTCACCCATTCATTGAGGGGCACAAACTGCCAATCTATGTGGCGAATTTTGTCCTCATGGGATATGGCACTGGTGCTGTTTTTGGTTGTCCTGCCCATGACCAACGCGATCTCGATTTTGCCCGTGCTTATGATCTCCCCGTTAAACCTGTAGTCCTGCCGCATGGAGAAGATGCCGCAACATTTTCAATCGATACCGAGGCCAACACGAATGACGGCCTACTTTATAATTCAGACTTCCTTGATGGGCTAACAGTTGCACAGGCAAAAGAAGCAGTCGCAGCAAAGCTTGAAGGCACAATGCTTAATGGCGAACCGATAGCAAAGCGCCAAATCAACTACCGCCTTCGCGACTGGGGCATTTCACGTCAACGCTATTGGGGGTGCCCGATCCCAATCATACATTGTGATGAGTGTGGTGCCGTGCCTGTTAAATCAGATGATTTGCCCGTGAAGCTTCCTGATGATGTGACATTCGACAAGCCAGGAAACCCACTCGATCGCCATGAAAGCTGGGGTAAAGTTGCTTGCCCTTCATGCGGCAAGATGGCGAAACGTGAAACAGACACCATGGATACATTTGTTGATTCGTCATGGTATTTTGCCCGTTTCACCGATCCCAAAGCCAACACTCCCACCACACCAGAAATCGCGGATGCTTGGCTCCCTGTAGATCAATATATTGGCGGCATCGAACACGCGATATTGCATCTGCTTTATTCTCGTTTTTTCGCAAGAGCAATGAGTGTCGCAGGACATTTGAACACAGATGAACCATTCAAAGGCCTGTTTACACAGGGAATGGTAACCCACGAAACCTACAAAGCTCTTGATGGAGGCTGGAAGAATCCAACTGATCTGCGGTTTGAAGAAAATGACGGAAAACGCAAAGCCTTTGACCTTGAAACAGGTGAGGAAGTTGCAATTGGTGGCATCGAAAAAATGTCCAAATCGAAACGCAATACAGTGGATCCTACAGACATTTTGGAAACCTATGGAGCTGATACCGCCCGCTGGTTTATGCTTTCAGACACACCGCCTGAGCGTGATCTAGAATGGACCGCATCTGGTGCAGAAGGTGCGTTCCGATTTATTCAACGTATTTATCGTTTATTTGCTGACTATCAATCTCATGGTTTTGAAAAAAGTTTCGTACCCGAATCAATCGGAAGCAGTGCACTTAATATTCGCAAAGCTGCACATAAAGCAGTTCATTTAGTTGAAGGTGATATTGAAAAACTGGGCTTCAACCGCGCAGTTGCACGAGTTTATGAACTTGTGAACCTTCTGGCCAAAGAGAAACTCACTAAAGAATCTTCGGCTGATATGATCAGCGTATATGGTGAGGCGCTCAGTTTTCTCGCCTCCATCATCGCCCCTATGATACCCCATCTAGCTGAAGAGTGCTGGGCTTTGCTAGGTAATGATACCCCACTGGCACTCAGCGACTGGCCCTTGTATTCCCCTGATCTACTCGTTGAAAGCACCATTACGTTACCGATTCAAATCAATGGCAAAAAACGCGCAGATATTACGATTGCTGCTGATGCCAGCCAACAAGAAGTAGAAGCAGCCGTGCTTAAACTTGATCCTGTACAAAAAGCTTTAGATGGAAAACAGCCCCGCAAACTTATTGTTGTACCAAAACGCATAGTAAATGTGGTTATATAGGAAAATCCACAGCAAAATGAGGATAAGCATGCCGAAGATTGCCAACCCTACAGCGAGTATTTTATGCGTATTTCTATGCATATTTATGGCTTCGTGTCAGATACAGGCCTTACATTCTACTAGCCCACAAGCAACTGTGGACACTGATTCCATTCCGGCTGTCTTACGATCTATTGAAATTGATGACCCTAAAACCCGTTTTGATCAACTGGTGCGTAATGAACTTCAATTTGCTATCGCTGGTGGCTCAAAAAGAACGGGTGACCTGCCCTATACGCTTAGTCTGAGTAGCAGTAAATCCGTCCGCTCAATTGGTATCAGTGATGTTGACTTTGGACCGCGCGCTTTCTTCGTTACCATCTCATCTAAATATGTATTGCGCGATGTCCGCAAGGCCGCACCGCTTGCCCAAGGTTCACAACAAGGAACAGCAAGCTATGACCGAGTTGACCAGGAATTTACAAACATCCGCTCCGAACGTGACGCAGAAATACGAGCCGCAAAAGCTGCAGCCCTTCGAATACGTCAAGCTCTAGCGATTGCCATTGAAAAATCGCTTTAATATCGAGGATTTATTTTGCAGCTCAAGGCAAGAGATATTGATCAATACATAAATAATCCAAATCAATATAGCCCAGTCATCCTCGTCTATGGACCTGATCAAGGCTTGGTATCAGAACACTGCACGACATTGATAAAAAAGAAACTAGAAGGCAATGATGATCCCTTTGCCCTTCAATCTTTTGACTCTGATGAAATCGCTAATGATCCAGGGAAACTAGCCGACGAAGCATCTGCTATAGCTCTCTTTGGTGGCGATCGTGTCATACGACTAAGACTGAATAGCAATAGAATTATCACCAAATCCGTAAAAGCAGTTCTTGAGGCGCCCTCAGATACTACCACACTTATCATTGAAGCTGGTGATTTGAAGAAAACAAATCCTGTGCGCTCTTTAATTGAAAAATCCAAAAAAGCCATGACAATTCCGTGTTACGCAGACGACACACGAAGTCTTCAAACGCTCATACAAGATGAACTGGCAAAGGCCAATTTAAAAATATCTAATGAAGCAAGAGAAATGCTGCTTTCGCTCATTGGGGAAAATAGACAAACCACCCGCAATGAACTTCGCAAACTCACCCTTTACGCCCATGGAAGAACTGAAATCACTTTGAACGATGTTGAAGAGCTTATTGGTGATGCTGCCGCGTCTCTCAGCGATACAACCATCGATCTCACTATGAGCGGCAACACGAAAGAAGCCCTGACTAATTTTAATCGCAGCCTAACCATGGGTACAGCCGCATTCCAAACAGCGCATACATTACAACGACATTTAACGATGCTCCAATTGCTGCGCTATCAACTTACAAATGACAGTCAAATACGTGACATCATAGACCGTGCACGCCCGCCAATTCACTTCAAACGCAAAGCTATTATCACAACACAGCTTAATTTATGGGGCCCAGAAGACATAGTTCGAGCACAAGATCATCTCTTAACAGCCATAAAAGAAACGCGCCTCAAGCCACAGCTAGCGGACACAATCATTCATAGCGTGTTGATGAAACTTGGTCAAAATGCCGCACGCAATAAACGCAGAAGAAATTACAACTAAGCCTGTAAAAGTTTGATAATTTCATCAAGCTGTTCAAGCGTTTTGTAGCGAATACGAACTTCGCCGCGCTCACCGCTCCCTTTACCGTCAACAGAGACAATAAGCCCCAAATGATTGGTAAGTCGCTCTTCAAGTGCACGCGTATCGGCATCTTTTTCAGGCTTAGCACTACCTGCAGGTTGCCGTCCCGCAGATGTCGCCGACAGAGCTTCAGCATTCCGCACTGTTAATCCGCCTTGAACAATTTGCTCAGCAAGAACTTCAGGGTCCTTTGCTGTGATCAATGTCCGCGCATGCCCCGCTGTCAATTTACCCTCAGCAATGTAACTTCTGACAGAAGACGGAAGTTTCAATAAACGCACCATATTAGCTACATGCGATCGGCTTTTACCGATCACATCCGCGAGCTCTGCCTGACTATAATTATACTCTTGCGCCAATTGATCATAACCAAGCGCCTCCTCAATGGCATTGAGATCTGCACGCTGAACATTTTCAATAATGGCAATCTCAAGAGATTCCTTGTCGGAAACTTTGTGGATAAGTACGGGGATTTCGTGCAGCCCGGCCATTTGAGCCGCACGCCAACGGCGCTCACCTGCAATAATTTCATATTTATTTTGCTCACCGGATGGATCAGGGCGAACAATGATTGGCTGAAAAATACCGCGCTCTTTAATGGATGATGAAAGATCGCGAAGATCCTCCTGGGCAAAGGCCTTACGAGGGTTGTTAGGGTTTGGCGCCAAAAATTCAATAGGCACCCGGCGCTGATTACGTGCTGCCTCTAGCGCACCAGCTTCCTCTGTATGGATCTCACCAATAAGAGCTGCAAGCCCACGCCCTAATCGTTTCTGTCCCGAATCTTTTCTCTGTTCAGCATCCGCCATGCCATCAGTCCTATCTTTAATACTAAGCCGCCCGCAAAACACGTTCGCGCTGAATCACCTCCGAAGCAAGCTTCAAATAAGCCTGACTTCCTGAACATTTAAAATCATAAAGCAAAGCCGGCTTACCATAAGACGGCGCCTCAGAAACCCGAACATTACGCGGTATGACAGTTTTATAAACCGTATCACCCATATAATCGCGAACATCCGCCATTACCTGGCCAGAAAGATTATTACGACTGTCATACATCGTCAAAACGATGCCATGAATAGAAAGATCTGGATTTACAGACTGCTTTACCTGCTCAACAGTCGTTAAAAGCTGACTCAAACCTTCAAGCGCAAAAAACTCACACTGAAGTGGAACCAAAATAGAATCTGATGCCGCCATTGCATTAATGGTCAGCAAATTTAGCGAGGGAGGACAATCGATCAATATATAATCAAAAGCCACAGCTTCATTATCAACGACACCGCTACGAATACTATCACGAATACGGTAAGCACGATCTTCACGATCCGCTATCTCCATCTCAGCACCCAGCAAATCAAGAGTTGATGGCGCAACACTCAAACGAGGCACATCTGTTTGCACAACAATGTCAGAAAGCGCATTTTCACCAATAAGAACATGATATGTCGACAACTTACGAGACGCACGATCAACCCCAACACCTGTGCTGGCGTTACCTTGAGGATCCAAATCAACAATCAAAACCCGCTCACCAATAGCAGCCAAAGCCGTTCCAAGATTAATAGCCGTTGTGGTTTTACCCACACCCCCCTTTTGATTTGCAACCGTGATAACACGGGGGCTTTTGACTTTCGTCGACATAACCCGACTCCTTCATCGCTCACCTTGAGCAAGCTTACTATTGATATTGCTAACTTCTAAAATAATGCCGTCTGATGGAGCCTGCTTAGAGGCCCATACAGAATGTTTTACCAAATTAAAATCCCAGTTGTTAGCTGCTTCTTCAATCTCGGCATCGATATCCCGACCTTTATGAAAATAACAGCGCGCGCCACGGTCAGTTTGAGGCTTTGATAAAGCAAGAAGGCTATCCAATGAAGCAAGAGCACGCGCGGAGATATGCGTTGCTGAGATTTCTTCTCGCTGAACGGCAACCTCTATGCGCTCATTATAAACCTTGGCATGAAGCTCTGCCTCCCTAATGACACTACGCAAGAAAGAAGCTTTTCTCGTATTGCTCTCGACCAAATGAACACAAGGCTCGAAGCTCTCTCCAGCCGATCCAGATTGCAAAATAGCCGTCACCAAGCCAGGAAGTCCAGCGCCGCTGCCCAAATCAAGCCATCGAGCAGGCTCTTGAACAATCATTGAAAGCCTTGCGCTATCACAAATATGTCTAAGCCAAATGGAGTCAATTGTTTCACGTGAAACAAGATTTTGGACTTTTTGCCACTTAATCAAAAGCGACACATAAGCTTTCAGTTTTTCTAAGCAATCATCAGAAACATTTAATTCATCCCGAAGGATAGAAAGACCAAGCGCACTATCACTATTACTCATACTAAGCTGCAAGCGCGTTGCGACGTAGATAGGCAAGCAGTATACCAAGAGCTGCGGGTGTCACACCGTCAATCCGACCAGCCTGCGCAATCGTCGCTGGCTTTATGGCATCAAGCTTTTGTTTCATCTCGTTTGAAAGCCCTTCAATTGCCTGATAATCTATATTATCAGGCAATATAACAGCCTCATCCCTTACCAAAGCAGCAATATCTGCTTTTTGACGATCCAGATAAACAGCATATTTAGCTTCTATGCCCAGTTGCTCTAAGAGAGCTGGATCATCGTGTATAATTTCAGGCCAATGTTCTTGAATATCCGAAACAGCAATATCTGGATAAGATAACAAATCAAATAGCGACCTCTTAACGCCATCCTGATTAAGGGGAAGTCCCTTTTTCCTCGCCTCATTGGGTGTCGTGATAATCGACTTAGCAAGATTGATTAAACGATCCAGTTCAGCTTTTTTAGATGCAAAGGCTTTATTGCGTTCATTCGTGACGCATCCGAATCGGATACCTAGTGGTGTCAATCTTTGGTCCGCATTATCTGATCGAAGCGATAACCGATATTCAGCGCGCGATGTAAACATACGATAAGGTTCACTAATCCCTTTTGTAACAAGATCATCAATCAAAACCCCAATATAGGCTTCTGATCGGGACAAAATAGCAGCATCCGCATCGCCTGACCGTCGCGCGGCATTAAGACCCGCCATCAAACCTTGTGCACCCGCTTCTTCATAACCAGTGGTTCCATTAATCTGACCAGCAAGGAATAATCCTTTGATCTTCTTTGTCTCCAATGAAGGCTTAAGTTCTCTTGGGTCAACATAATCATATTCAATTGCATAACCAGGTTGCAAAATACGAACATTCTCCAGTCCTGGAATTGTTCTTATAAAGGCATCTTGCACATCTTCAGGCAACGATGTTGATATTCCGTTTGGATAAACCGTGTCATCATTCAAACCTTCTGGCTCAAGAAAAATTTGGTGGCGGTCTCTATCTTTAAAACGAACAATCTTATCTTCTATAGAAGGGCAATAACGCGGCCCTACTCCATCAATCTGTCCGGAGTACATCGCAGATTGACCAATATTATCCGCAACAATCTTATGGGTTTCTTTTGTTGTATGCGTAATATGACAAGCAATTTGCGGCACGGTAATTTCATTGTTTAAAAAAGAAAACGGAACAGGTGGATTATCCGCCTCCTGACTTTCTAAAATACCCCAATTTATAGTTTTGCCATCGAGACGCGCCGGCGTACCAGTTTTCAAGCGCCCAAGAGAAAAGCCAACACCCATTAAAGTGTCTGAGAGTGCTATCGACGGCTTATCGCCAACGCGACCAGCAGGGATTTTTTTTGACCCTATATGGATAAGACCTCGCAAAAAAGTACCCGTTGTTAAAACAACGCTACCCGTCTTCAGCACACTTCCATCACCAAGAAGAACGGACTGTATCTCCTCTTCAGTAATATCAAAATCTTGGGCTTCACCCTCAATAAGTGTTAAACCGTCTAAATCTTCAAGCTCACGGCGCATAGCATTCCGATAAAGTTCACGGTCAGCCTGCGCACGCGGACCACGAACTGCTGGTCCTTTTCTGCGATTTAAAACTCGAAACTGAATACCTGATTGATCAATAACCCGACCCATAAGCCCATCAAGCGCATCTATTTCGCGCACAAGATGTCCTTTACCCAATCCACCTATTGCCGGATTACAAGACATCACGCCGATTGTATCGATCTTATGTGTTACAAGCGCAGTATTAGCCCCATAGCGCGCAGCAGCAGCAGCAGCCTCGCAGCCAGCATGCCCACCACCAATAACAACAACATCAAAAAGTCGATCCATAACAATCTTGCCTATATCTAAACTTAGATTTATCTAAGCCATCACACATAGAACAGCAAGAAATACATTCATTCAGAAGCTTAAAGCGACTTATACTGCCTCAAAAGAACAGATGTCAGCGACGTGTTTTGAGCAATGTTTCACGTGAAACACTCAAACACTATTTACCAATACAAAATTCTCGAAAGACGACATCAAGCATATCTTCAACATCAATACGCCCAGTCACCCGCCCAAGAACATCAGCTCCTAATCGCAAATCTTCGGCTCGCAATTCTAAAACTTTTTTGTCAGATAGGCTTTCTTCAATATAATCTAAAGCGCCAACTATCGCTTCGCGATGACGAGACCTAATGGCAATAAGAGAATCTACATCACAAACAAGCTCTTTTGCCATACCTGCAAGAGTTTCTATGAGTATATCAATTCCTGCACCCGTTTTAGTAGAAATCAAAACATCATATCGTTGTCGAATCGAATTAAGTTCATCATCACTGGCTAAATCACTTTTTGTTCCAAGCTTTATCGTGGCATCAGATTTTTCATTATTGAGCGAGCTCGATTCAGTTTCATTTATATCATCAAGAAAAAGAATAATGTCTGCCTCATCAATACGTTCAGTCGCTTTTTTTATACCCATAGATTCAACTTCATCATGGCTATCCCGAAGACCCGCCGTATCCCAAAGCCTTACCGGTACACCTTTTAGATCTAGATGCACTTCAATTACATCCCGCGTCGTGCCAGCCTGAGAACTAACAATCGCAACATCCCGCCCGGCTAATGCGTTTAAAAGACTGGATTTCCCAGCATTAGGAGCGCCAGCCAAGACAACTGAAATACCCTCGCGAATACGCTCAGCCACCTCTACATGTTGGAGAGCAGCTTTCATTTCATCAATGAGCCCTTTGACTTCCAGCCAAACCTGATCAGAGACAGATCCCGGCACATCCTCCTCATCAGGAAAATCTAGTTCAGCCTCTATCAATGCTCTTGCTCTAATCAATCGACTGCGCCAACCGTCATAAATTAAACTAACATCGCCTCTCGTTTGTAGTTGAGCTAGCTTACGCTGCATTTGTGTTTCAGCTGCGATGAGATCAGCTAGACCCTCAACGCCGACGAAATCCATTTTGTTATTTTGAAACGCTTGCCTTGTGAATTCACCGCGCTCAGCCATACGCAATCCATCAAGGCTACTTAACGCTCGCAAAATTGTATCAACGACCGCCCTGCCACCATGACAGTGCAACTCGAGAACATCTTCGCCAGTAAAACTTGAGGGCCCAGGAAACCATAAAACCAAGCCGTCATCCATAATTGAACCATCTTGCGGATCGCAAAAGGAGACATAGCGTGCTTGGCGAGGCTCTAGTTCAGATTTGCATATTGTTTCGATAACGAATCGACATTGTGGGCCAGAAATACGGATTATCGCGACACCTGAAGGAAGCAAACCCGATGAGAGCGCATAAATTGTATCATCACGCATCTTTATCATGAAAACGCCCTCTTAATTGGAAGTCGCGCCAAGCATAATTCATCAACTCATTAGTATCAGCAGCAAGTTAAACTATTAAATGCCAATAATTTCGTAGCCGAATCAAATGCTAGGTATTCATTGATTCAAAGAACTCATCATTGTCTTTAGTCTGTTTCAATTTATCGATCAGGAATTCAACAGCATCCACAGAGCCCATTGGATTCAAAATCCTACGCAGAACATAAATTTTCTTCAGTTGATCCTTGTCGATCAAAAGCTCTTCTTTACGTGTGCCAGAGCGCTGAATATCAATAGCAGGGAAAATTCGCCTATCAGAGGCTTTACGATCAAGGATAATCTCAGAGTTACCAGTCCCTTTGAATTCTTCAAAGATAACCTCGTCCATGCGGCTACCCGTTTCAATCAATGCCGTCGCGATAATCGTCAGCGATCCGCCTTCTTCAATATTACGAGCCGCACCAAAAAATCTTTTTGGTCTTTGTAATGCATTGGCATCAACACCGCCGGTCAAAACCTTACCAGAAGATGGCACCACCGTATTATATGCACGACCTAATCTCGTTATAGAATCCAGTAAGATTACAACATCACGGCCATGTTCAACCAGTCGTTTTGCTTTCTCAATCACCATTTCAGCAACCTGTACATGGCGTACTGCAGGTTCATCAAAGGTTGAGGAAACAACCTCACCTTTTACTGTACGCTGCATATCGGTAACTTCTTCAGGACGCTCATCAATCAAAAGGACAATCAAATAGCATTCTGGATGGTTAGCAGTTATCGATTTTGCAACATTTTGCAAAAACACAGTTTTACCTGTACGTGGCGGAGCGGTAATTAGACCCCGTTGTCCTTTACCTAAAGGAGCTGCAATATCAATCACTCGAGCAGAAAGATCTTTGACGGTTGGATCCGCCACTTCCATCTTCAAGCGCTCTTCAGGATAAAGCGGTGTTAAATTATCAAAATGAACTTTATGTCGAGCTGCTTCCGGGTCTTCGAAATTAATCGTATTAACTTTTAAAAGTGCAAAATACCGCTCACCCTCTTTTGGGCTTCTTATTTCACCCTCAACCGTATCTCCCGTGCGTAGAGAAAATTTGCGAATTTGTGAAGGAGATACATAAATATCATCTGGTCCTGGCAAATAATTGGCATCCGGGGATCGTAAAAAACCAAAACCATCTAAAAGAACCTCAACAACACCCTGCCCGATGATTTCAACATCACGTTCAGCCAGCTCTTTTAAAATAGCGAACATCAATTCTTGCTTGCGCATGATGCTTGCATTTTCAACTTTATGTTCTTCCGCAAAACTAAGGAGTTCTGTTGGAGATTTCTTTTTTAAATCTTGTAGTTTCATCTCGAGCATAAGAGATAATCCATTTTATATTTTAGGAAACGTCAGAACCAAAGCAGGGCAATTCACAATAAGAAGGGGCTAGGAGAACTGAGCATTGAAAGGAAGGACTTATCCGCTAACCCATAGAACCCTAAAATACAAGTAAAAACATGATTAAAACAAATCTATGAAGCAAACCCTTCGCTATTTAAAATGGCTTAACAACCACTAAAATAACAATAAACACCATCAAAACCGTCGGTATTTCATTTACAATACGAAAAAATCGAGCTGTACGAACATTCTTATCTGATGAAAAATCTTTAAGCCATTTTGCACAAAACATATGAAAAGCACTCATTAAAACAACCAAGAATAGTTTTGAATGGAACCAGCCTGTTATGTGATGAGAACCTAATATCATCAACCAAAATCCAAAACCCCATGTTGCTAACATTGCAGGTGTCATTATTGCTTTTAAAAGCCTGCGTTCCATCACTTTAAATGTTTCAGATTGTACTGATCCAGATTCAGCATCTACATGATAAACAAACAGTCTTGGGAGATAAAAGATACCTGCCATCCACGAGATCACAGATATAATATGACCAACTAAAACCCACTCATACATTGAAACCTCCTCACCTATTTGTAGGCACGTACTGTCTCTATCATCAGTTCGACATTTTCAATTGGTGTTGGTGGTGTGATCCCATGACCTAAATTAAAAATATGCGGACCACCTTTTAAAGTTTCACAAATCATCTGCACTTGATCGCGCAGTTTATTACCACCACCAATCAATAATAAAGGATCCAGATTCCCCTGGACACAAGCAATAGGTTGGATTTCATCGCGAATAAAAGCCAAAGGCGTTGTCCAATCAATGCCAATAGCATCAACACCTGTTTCTTGGATATAAGATACAGTCTTTACACCCGCGCCTTTTGGGAAGCCTATAATTTTAACATCAGGATATTGCGCTTTAACCGCTGCTATAATTTTTTTAACAGGCGTAACACAGAAATCTTTGAAATCTTGCTCGCCTAATACACCAGACCAAGTATCAAAAATTTGAAGACAGTCAGCCCCAGCTTTTACTTGTTCAATCAAATATTGGCTCGATGCTTCAACTAATATATCGATTAAACGTTGAAAAGCCTCGGGTTCTTTCATTGAAAACACCCGTGCAGGCGCTTGATCTGGTGTTCCATGACCGGCAATCATATAAGTTGCTACTGTCCATGGTGCACCACAAAAACCAATTAGTGTTTTTTCATCTGAAAGCTCAGAACGAATACCAGAAACAGCCTCAAAAACAGGTTTAAGGTGCTCAAGAAAATGATCGATTTTGAATGTTTTGATTTTTTCTGCATCTACAGGTTCTAAAACAGGGCCTTTGCCTTCTTGAAAATCAACATTTTGTCCTAAGGCATCAGGAATAACTAATATATCAGAGAATAGAATTGCTGCATCAAAATCAAAACGTCGAATAGGCTGCATCGTCACTTCAACAGCCAGTTCAGGTGAATAGCAAAGATCCAGAAAGCTTCCAGCGTCTTTCCTTACTTTTTTATACTCCGGTAAATATCTCCCAGCCTGCCTCATCATCCAAATAGGAGGTGGAAAGGATGATTCACCTTTGAGAGATTTCAGAATTATTTTCATATTAGATACCGAGATAATTTATAAATTTGATTCATTTCACTGCGCTACTATCAACTTGTTTTTCTAAGATTGAAACTAATAAAAAGATTCTTTTTATATGACTATTATTACTATTGGCGTTGATAGTGGTAATTCAATCTCTTCCACAAACACTATCAACGAATGGGCTAAGTTAAATCGTATAGTTTATGAAAAATTCTTATTCTATTATATCCGAAATAATATGATTTAATTCAATTAATACAGTAGCTTATCTGATATTGTGTTGTGTATAACTATCAAGAAAAATACAGTAAAATTAAGAACAATAAATTTTCCCCATAGAATAACCTGTTGGCAATAATAATCCACAGCGGACAAACCTGTTAACCAAATCTTAATGTATTGGGTGTGTTTTAATCGCCCCTTTTCAGAGGGAAAGTTTATAAACATTTAGCCCACAGCCAACGGTGAAATATTAGGGTAATCGAAAAAAATGATTGCCTATTTGTAATTGTACCAATTATCAGCGATATCTTTGGTTTAGTTTTCTATTTAGCTCCTTAAATTGGCGGATTACACTACTATGGCACAGCTTATTTTAGCGTCGCAATCGATGGTGAGAACCATGTTATTGGAAAAGGCGGGCCTTACCTTTTTGAAGAAAAGTGCACAGATTGATGAGCGCGCTATTGAGGCTCCGCTTGTCAACTCGGGCTTTGGTCCAGCAGACATTGCTGATATCTTGGCTGAAGCAAAAGCTGTTGATGTAAGCAATGCGCATCCAGATGCTTATGTCATTGGTGCCGACCAGACGATGAGCTTTGAAAAAAATGGCGTGCTTAATCGAGGTCACAAGCCAGCTAATATGGAAGAGGCTCGCAAGCAACTTCTTGCAATGCGCGGAAAACCTCACACTCTCCATGCTGCAGTTTGCTGTGTAAGGAATGGGGAAACTCTTTTTCGTTATAGCGATAATGCTACTCTAACCATGCGTGACTTTTCACCGGCCTTCGTTGGGCGTTATCTATCATCGGTTGGTGACAAGGTGCTGACGAGTGTGGGTTGCTATCAATTAGAGGGCATGGGCATTCAATTGTTTGATAAAGTGGATGGTAATTATTTCACCATTCTTGGCTTGCCACTCTTGCCACTGCTTGATTTCCTGCGCGAAAAGGGTGTTGTTGAGAAATAAACCCAAAACTAGGGCGCACATATAATGGTAAGTTCCATAAAAACAGGTGTTATCGGATGGCCGATCAATCATTCTCGTTCGCCTCTTATTCATGGTTATTGGCTGAAAACCCATAATATTCACGGGTCATATGAAGCTATTTCTCTGGCCCCAGAAAAGGCGGAACTTTTTTTCAAGGACTTTGCTAAAGGCGATTACATCGGTGCAAATATAACAATCCCCCATAAAGAAGCGGTTATTCCCTACCTCGACGTTATGGAAGACGCTGCTAAAGCAATAGGCGCCGTGAATACGATTTGGGTTGAAGACGGTAAGCTTCATGGCACAAATACAGATTGGCTGGGGTTTTTGGGCAATCTTGATGCCGGCTGTACTGGTTGGGATAAAACGGCCAAAATAGCATTGGTTTTAGGTGCTGGTGGTGCGGCGCGCGGTATAATTTATGCCTTGATACAGCGCGGCTTTCAGCAAATTCATGTAGCAAATCGAACCATTGCACGTGCACAAGAGATGCAAGCTCATTTTGGCAGCGCAGTATTGCCCCATGCGCTAAAGGATGCTGATAAATTAGTGGGTGAATGCGATCTTATCGTCAACACGACAAGTCTTGGAATGGAAAAGAACCCGCCGCTTACTCTGTCGCTTGAAACAATCCGCCCTCATTGTCTGGTGACAGATATTGTATATACGCCGCTCGAAACACCCCTTTTGAAGCGCGCAAAAGATAAAGGCGTCAAAACAGTTGATGGTCTTGGCATGTTATTGCACCAAGCAGCCCCTGGTTTTGAGCGGTGGTTTGGTGTTTACCCCACTGTCGATGATGAATTAAGGCAGCTTATTTTAAAAGATATGAGACGAGCCCAATGATAATATTAGGCCTTACAGGTTCGATCGGTATGGGAAAGTCTACGACTGCCCAGATGTTTCGTGCTTGTGGCGTGCCGGTTTATGATGCGGATCAAACGGTCCATGATCTTTATGAAGGTGAGCTTTTGCCTGTTCTTGAGGCAGCTTTTCCTGGTGTGATTATTGAAGGAAAAATAGAAAGACAGCGGCTATCTGCAAAAGTGGTTGGAAACAGCGCCGCCATGAAAAAATTGGAGAGTATTGTTCATCCAGCGGTTCGGTTAAAAGAGCACGCATTTTTGAAAACTCATAAAGAAGCAAACACTCGCCTAGTTATACTCGATATTCCGCTTTTATTTGAAACGGGCGGTGATGAGCGAGTGGATAAAATCATTGTGGTAACAGCCCCAGCTTCCATTCAGCGAGAGCGAGTATTATCGCGCCCAGATATGACTTTAGAAAAATTTGAAAAAATTCTGTCCCGACAAATGCAAGATGGAGAAAAACGCGAACGTGCAGATTTTATCATTGATACGAGCTTGGGCATGGAAGCGGCACATGAAGCGGTTGTCCAAATTATCGAGACGGTAAAGTCTGCATAACATGCAAATTTTCAAAATTTGCGCAGTTTTATGATGAAAAACGCGCTAAAATTTAATCCAGTTTACATCGATGAGGGTGAACAATGCGCGAGATTATATTTGATACAGAAACGACAGGCTTTGATCCATCAACCGGCGACCGCGTTGTGGAAATTGGCTGTGTTGAAATGGTCAATCAGGTGCTTACGGGTGAAATTTATCATGTATATATCAATCCAGAGCGCGATATGCCGCAATCAGCTTTCGATGTTCATGGTCTTTCATCAGAATTTTTGAGCGATAAGCCAAAATTTGCTGAAATTGCCGAAGATTTTATGAAATTTATTGGCGATGACAGTCAGCTTGTTGCGCATAATGCAAGTTTCGATATGAAATTCGTCAATGCCGAATTATCGCTATTGTCGCACCCCGCCTATCCAACAAGCCGCGTTGTCGACACGTTGATGTTGGCACGGCGGAAACATCCAATGGGGCCAAATAGTTTGGATGCTCTGTGCTCACGCTACAATATTGATAATTCAAAACGCGAAAAGCACGGCGCATTGCTGGATGCAGAACTTCTAGCAGATGTTTATATCGAACTGCTTGGCGGCAAACAGCGCGGGCTAGATTTAAATATGGAAAGCGCCGCAGAACAATCGTCGCGATTAGGCAAGCGTAAAGCTGCTAAAATAAGACCTGCGCCATTGCCATCTCGCCTAAATGAAGCTGATATCGAAGCTCATACAGCTTTCGTTGAAAGCCTTGGTGAAGATACGCAATGGCATAAAATATGGTCAGCAAATAGCAGCCACAAATAAATAAACTAATTAGTTCTTTTTTGCAGCGTCTTTGCCTTGTTGTTCTTGTGCTTCCATCAAGCGTTGACGATAAAGGGCAGTAAAATCAACAGGATCAACCATTAATGGTGGGAAGCCTCCATCACGCGTCGCTTCAGCAATTATTTGTCGTGCAAAAGGGAACAACAGGCGAGGACATTCGATCAAGACAACAGGATGCACGTTTTCTTCGGACACACCAGTAATGCGGAAAATACCAGCATACAAAAGCTCTACATTGAATAAAATGCCATCCGGTACTTTCGCGTTTGCTTCTATCTTAAGTGCAACTTCATATTCAGTTTCACCCAGTGGGGAAGCATTTACATTAATAGCAATGTTAATTTCCGGCTGTTGCTGCTGACCTTGAAGGGACATAGGCGCGCGCGGATTTTCAAAAGAAAGATCTTTGATGTACTGCGCTAAAGTATTGAGAGTGACTTGCGTAGATTCTTCTTTTGTAGCGCCATTTTCTTCGGCCTTGGTAGCCTTAGTTGATTTCTTAGCCATAATATTCCCCATAGGTTTAATCGCGGTCGTGCTAACACGGCCATTGAATAGAGACAAGCTTTGCAAGACACCTATTTTTTATTCCAAGGCGAATTTGGGTCCGTTGGACCAAATTCTGTGGCATCAAGATCAATGGTTGGGCCGCGTCTTTCATCACCTGTTGCTTGATGGGGTGTCTTTGGCGTCAAAACTTCAAAATTCATATTATTCTTGAAAAAGCGCCAAATTGTATCGCGTATTGGCGGAAAAAATAATAAAAATCCGCATGTATCGGTGACAAATCCTGGTGTTAGCAAAAGAATACCTGCAACAAGAAGCATAACGCCATGCACAAGAGCGCGGCCGGGTATTTCACCGGCATCTGTTTTGGTGCGAATCTCTGATAAAAGCTGAAAACCTTGATGGCGTAGAAGCAATGTGCCCAAAAAAGCGGTAACGACAATCATGCCGAGGGTTGGCCAAAGCCCTATTTGGTTTCCTACAACAATAAAAACTGCAATTTCCATAATTGGAATGATTAATAACGCAAATGGTATAAATGCGAGGCGCATTAGGGCTCCATGGACTAATGTTGTGAAAATTTATGCTTTGCTAACTCACAAGCAGATGTCATAAATGTATAGATATGCAATCTAGGCGTTGAATCAACACAATACCAGCGCATATAATGATGATAACAATCTGATTGATGTAAATCAGCCAGCTGATAATATAGCAAAGAATAATTTTACATCAGTCAGAAACCTTAAAACCAGAGAATCTATTTTATGAACCTCGATATATATTCAATCATCGCTATTATCATTTGTATTGTGGTGTTTTTCCAGCTTCGAAGTGTTCTGGGAAAGCGTACAGGAAGTGAGAGGCCACCTTTTGATCCTTATTCTTCAAAAGAAGAAAGTAAGTTGGAAAAAGGTGATGCGGATAATGTTGTTGCTATGCCTAAACGCAATGGTGCTAAAGGAGCGGTATTGAATCCGCATCTTGAGGAAGATGATTCTGTAACGGCGGTTATTGATCGGTTGGCCGAAACTGGAACAGCTTTGAATGATGGGCTGCGAAAAATTGTTGATGTAGATTCTAATTTTGATCCAGATGGTTTTTTGGACGGCGCCCGCTCAGCTTATGAATATATTGTAACCGCATTTGCGGCCGGTGATCGCAACACATTAGAAGGTCTTTTATCTAGTGATGTTTTCGAAGGGTTTGAAGGCGCGATAAAAGATCGTGAAGAGGGCAAAGAAACGATAGATTTCTCCTTTGTTGGCATTAACAAATCTAGTATTGTCAGTGCAGATTTGATCGGATCAATGGCACGCGTTCAAGTGGACTTCAGAAGCGAGCTTATACAGGCTATTATGGATGAAGAAGGTCGCATTGTTGATGGTGATCCTAATGCGATTAATGAGGTTACGGATATTTGGACCTTTGAGCGTGATACAGCGATCAAAGACCCCAATTGGCGGCTTGTTGCAACTGAAACTCCTGATTAATTTTCCAGATCGGATGCATCGTTCATGCTGGGCGATATTTTAAACTATAATCAATTGCCTGGCTGGGATGATGATGATCATGCAGCCGCGCTGTCTGCTTTTTTAAAAAGTGCGCGCGTGATGCTTGAAAAAACACCTAAATCACGTGGCTTATCTATAAGCGGTGAGGCGTTAAGTGATATTTCTGATTGGCTTTTTCACCTTGATGAGGGGATACTTGGTGATGAAGCGCGGATTTTCTTTGAAACCCATTTTGTGCCGCGCGCAATCAAACCCAATGATAATCCAGAGCCGTTAGAGCGTGGATTTGTGACAGGGTATTTTGAGCCAGAAGTTCTTGGATCTCGCCAGAAAAGTGAGAGATTTTCCACACCCTTGTTAAGACGGCCTCTTGATCTTGTGCGCGTTGTGGATGTTGCAGAAGAATTTGTACCAGAAAACTGGGACAAAGAAATTCGCTTTGCCAAACGAGGTGAGGACGGCCATATCGAGCCTTATATGGACCGTGGGGATATCTTGAATGGTGGACTGGATGGTCAGGGACTAGAACTTGTTTTCCTTGAAAGCCCGATTGATGCCTTTTTTATCCATATTCAAGGGTCAGCCCGTATCCGATTAGAAGATAATTCTTTCATGCGCGTGTCCTATGCCGCAAAAACTGGTCATGATTACACGCCGATTGGCCGCCTCCTGATTGAGCGAAATGAGATCTCGCGCGAAGAAATGTCAATGGAGGCTATACGATCATGGCTCACGGAGCATGATGATCAACAAAATGAGGTCATGTCGCATAATAGGTCTTATATCTTTTTTTCTGAAGTGATGGGGCTTAACCCTGAGGATGGACCGGTTGGCGCGGGTGGGGTGCCCTTGAGCGCTCGCCGCAGTCTTGCCGTTGATAGAATTTTGCACACCTTTGGCACGCCAATTTTTATTAATGCTGAATTAGATGAATCTTTTCAGCACCTCATGATTGCTCAAGACACAGGCTCTGCCATTGTTGGTCCTGCACGGGGGGATATATATTTTGGTGGTGGGCCAGACGCGGAACGTGAAGCGGGTGCTATTCAGCATGCGGCGGACTTTTATCTTTTATGGCCAAAACATCAGCCAATTTGAGTGAGCGCGTCAAATCATGGCTAAAAAACCACCTAAAAATATGACATCTGAAGACCGTTATCTTTGGAAAAAAGTGACGGACACGGTCAAGCCACGCAAGAAAAGCTCAGTTGATTCAGCGCTTTTCACAGATGAGGATCTTTTTGCCAACGCGATCAAAAATACCGAAATATTCAAGGGTAGTAAAAGGCTATTTGAAAAAAATAAATCGCTTAAAAAAGCAGTAGCGCCAAAATCATTAGCTATACATCGAGCCCCACCTGAACTCCCACCTGTGCTGCATATGGATCGAAAGGCTAAATCGAGATTGTCGCGTGGCCTTCGTAATATTGATGGGCGCATTGATTTACATGGCATGAGCCAGCAGCAGGCCTATGAGGCATTGATGACATTTATTGGGCGGTCGCGGGCTTCTGGTTGGAAAACTGTGCTGGTGATCACCGGTAAAGGAGCTCAATCCCTTAAGGAAGATCAATCAACCTATTATGAAATGGGTCGTGAAGCGCCGGGGGTTTTGCGTCGTAAGGTGCCGCAGTGGCTATCTCAACCACAAATGAGACAATTTGTTATTGGTTACGACATCGCTGCGCCTAATCATGGTGGTAACGGAGCGTATTATGTCCGAATTAGAAAAAATAAATAAAAATAGGTTGTTAAATCTTTAATCGATCACCACATATTCGCCACATAAAAAAATTATTGAACGACGACTGAATTATTAATATTTTGGGCTGGCCACTAAATGACACCATTTGGTAGTAAATTGCGTCAATTGCGGAAAGCAAAAGGCGTTAAATTAAAAGACATGTCTGAAGGTGTTGGAGTTTCCAGTGCCTATCTATCCGCCCTCGAGCATGGCAAACGAGGTACGCCCACATGGGCTATGGTTCAACGCATCATTTCTTTTTTTAATGTAATTTGGGATGATGCAGAAGAATTGCAGCGTCTAGCGGAAATCTCCGATCCTCGTATTGTTGTTGATACTGCCGGCATGGATCCAAAAGCAACGGAGCTTGCCAACCGGTTAGCGCTGGATATTGGCAAGCTAGATTCAAAATCCCTTGATGAATTATTGATTTCTCTGAGCAGAGCCATAGCAACATCTAAGTGATTATTGCTTAGAGGATATAGCGACTTAAATCGGCATTTTTGGCTAGATCACCGATCTGATTGTGAACAAACTCAGCATTAATAGTGATTGCTTCGCCAGATCGATCTGTTGCTGTAAAGCTGATATCATCAAGGGTGCGTTCAATTACGGTCTGAAGGCGACGCGCGCCGATATTTTCAACACTTGCATTAATAGAAACAGCTAAATCGGCGATAGCGTCTATTGCATCTTCCGTGAACGTAAGCGTTACTTCTTCTGTTCCCATTAAAGCAACTGATTGCTTGATAAGGCTCGCTTCTGTTTCTGTTAAAATTCGGACGAAATCTTCTTTTGTAAGAGCGGATAATTCAACTCGAATAGGCAGGCGCCCTTGTAACTCGGGCAAGAGATCTGATGGCTTGGATACATGAAATGCACCGGAGGCGACGAATAAAATATGGTCTGTTTTGATGGGCCCATATTTTGTCGAAACCGTTGTGCCTTCGACGAGAGGCAGAAGGTCGCGCTGTACGCCTTCGCGTGAAACATCGCCCCCACGCGCACCATCGCGCACCGCAATTTTGTCAATCTCATCAAGAAAAACAATGCCGTTATTTTCGACAGATTCCATAGCCTCAGTGATCACCTGATCATCATCAAGCAATTTGTCAGACTCTTCATTAATCAGCTGGTCATATGAATCTTTTACCGGCAGCTTTTTTGTTTTTGTACGCCCACCCAGAGCTTTACCAAACATATCATTGAGGTTCATAACGCCGATTGAGGCGCCGGGCATGCCTGGAATATCCATATTGGGCATACCGCTGCTGTTATCACTTACCTCGATTTCAATTTCCTTATCGTCCAATTGCCCTTCGCGAAGTTTTTTGCGGAAACTGTCGCGCGTGGCCGGACTGGCAGTGTCACCCACAAGTGCATCAAGCACACGTTCTTCGGCTTGTTGGTGCGCTTTTGCTTGAACATCTTTGCGACGCTTTTCGCGGGTCAAACCAATGCCGACTTCCACGAGATCACGGATCATTTGTTCTACATCGCGGCCCACATAGCCAACTTCGGTAAATTTTGTGGCTTCAACTTTTATGAAGGGCGCACCTGCTAATTTTGCCAAGCGGCGTGCAATCTCGGTTTTGCCAACACCTGTGGGGCCGATCATGAGAATATTTTTCGGCATCACTTCTTCGCGCATGGTGCCTTCAAGCTGCTGTCGGCGCCAACGGTTGCGCAATGCAATGGCGACAGCCCGTTTAGCGTCTTTCTGGCCAATAATATAGCGATCCAGTTCAGAAACGATTTCGCGGGGGGTAAAATTAGTCATGATATTAGGCCTTCAAATCAGATTCAGGAAGCATCGATCCTGCGTAGACCGGCGGTACGCGGTCTATCAGGGCGGTAAAGGGAATAAGCGATATGATAAAACGGCGGATCGGGGACCAACCAAGCCCTAGCAATACGACCAAAAGACCGATGATGCCCATAGGCACATAAAATTTTAAGTCGTCATCAATATTGAGTGCAGTGATAATTTGATAAAATGCAATCGAAAGATAGGCGAGGGACGAAACAAGCACCGCGCGCCGATCGATGATGAGTGCAACCAATGTGATGAAAGCAAAAGCGCTGAAAATAACGATTGGATCGAAGGCTTCATTTTTCGCCAAGGCAGCATGGATCATCATCGGTGCTGCCAGAAGATGAAGCCAGAAACCGCATTCGGAAAAGCGGGTAATACGAAGACGATCACGCATATCAAAATGCATGGCGGCTAGAAAAATAATAAAGCCGAGGGCACCAATAAGAAAGCGAATATTGTTTTCGAAAAACTCAGGTGACAAAGCATTAACAAGGGCTGCCAAGAATCCGGCAAGCGTTGCGGCAATAACAAGCATGATAAAGGGCAAACGATAGCGCAGATAAAAGAAGCTGATGCCGATAAAGGCGCTTAATGAAAAACCAATAGAGACAATATTGATGACATCATTATCTGGCACCTTTTTGAGCAGACCAGTGAGCCCCAAAAGACCAATCCCTAGCACCCCAAACCATGCTGCTGTGATGATGCTTAAATAGAGGCTGGCTAAGGGCAGACGCAGACGTCTGGTGATTATTTCTGCAAGGGTAATGCCTAAAAAGAGAAGTAAAATACTGCCAATTAGGAGGCTAAAAAAGCTTGAAGGAGCGTTACGACCTAAATTATTGAAAGAACTCATGTGTTCTTTAATAAAATACAAAACAATCGCTGTTGCCCCGATGCTTAAAAATATAACGCCAATGGTAATGAAAATATCCCGAAACCCGCGCAGCAACCGGAACGGCTCATCGCGTGTTTCAAATTCTTGTAACAGTGGGTTGTCGTCATTTGAGCGGGTTCGCTTTGAAAAAGCTTTTAACTGTTCCGCCTGACTAGAAGAAAGAATGCCATCGTTCACAGCATTGGCAAGGTCGGTGTTATTTAACATCCAACGTCTCCACGACAAGATTCTCATTAGTGTAAACACAAATATCAGATGCAATTTTCATGGATTTTCTAGCAATTTCTTCCGCGCTCAGTTCCATATCAGCCAAGGCACGGGCTGCTGCCAAGGCATAATTACCACCAGAACCGATAGCAGCAATGCCGCCTTCGGGTTCAAAAACATCACCAGCGCCTGAAATCATCAAGCTTATATCTTTGTCAGCAACTAAAAGCAGGGCTTCTAGATTGCGCAGATATTTATCTGTGCGCCAGTCTTTAGCCAATTCCACGGCTGCGCGCATTAAATTCAGCGGATATTGTTCAAGCTTGGTCTCAAGCCGCTCCAAAAGCGTGAAAGCATCGGCGGTCGAGCCCGCAAAGCCTGCAATTACATCGCCATTGCCGATGCGACGTACCTTGCGGGAGTTAGATTTAACCACGGTATCACCCATAGAGGCCTGCCCGTCGCCAGCAATTACAACCTTGCCATCTTTTTTGATCATCACAATTGTTGTCGCATGTACCGGCCCAAAGCCGTGATGAGGATCTGTTGGCATTTAGTATTCTCCTGCGGTCTCGCTGAAATAAGCAGAGGCGTTAATCTTGCTTCTATTTAATGGTCTCTAGCATTTTTGCAAATTTTGCGTGTTGTGATAATGCCTGTTAAACCGCTCTTCATCAAAATTAGATATAAAGACAGCTCGATAAAGTTGTTAGGATTAAGGTCATGCGTAAGGCGAAGGTCACAAGAACCACAAATGAAACAGATATTTCCGTTGAGATAAACCTCGATGGAACTGGCATTTATGATGTTGAGTCAGGGATTGGGTTTTTCGACCATATGCTTGAGCAGCTTTCTCGCCACTCTTTGATGGACGTGAAAGTGCGGGCCAAAGGAGACTTACACATTGATGCGCACCACACCTCAGAAGATGTTGGTATTGCGCTTGGTCAGGCGTTCAATCAAGCTTTGGGCGATATGAAAGGCATCACGCGCTATGCCTCTATTGATTTACCGATGGATGAAACATTGACGCGCGCGGCAGTTGATGTCTCCGGCCGCCCTTATCTTATTTGGAAAGTTATCTTTACCCGTGACAAAGTCGGTGACTATGACACGGAGCTTTTCCGTGAGTTTTTCTTAGCCTTTGCTCAAAATGCGGGCATCACGCTGCATATTGAAAACCTTTATGGTGAGAACAATCACCACATTGCCGAAACCTGCTTTAAGGCGGTTGCGCGTGCCTTACGGTCGGCGGTCACAGTTGATCCGCGTGCGGCGGATGCTTTGCCGACAACCAAAGGCAAGCTTGGCGGTTGATTTTGATCTTGCACTTTAGCTGAAAATTAGCGACAAGTGCGTGACCTTATCGGCAATAACAAAGGCCCTTTTTAAACATGGCCAGCTATCGTGTTTTCGAGCTTCCCCATGCGCTGCCACAGGAGAGAGCAGCCGGTGAAGACGTGCGCTTTATTCGAGATTGTTTTTTGTTCTCAGCATTGATTTTTCCCGCAGTCTGGTTGTTATGGCATCGTCTTTGGATAAGTTTTGCGGTTTTTATCCTGCTAATGACTTCCTTCATTTTTATCGCGGACACAATAAACCCTGCACTTGTGGTTTTTTTAAATGCACTGGTTGGGCTTTACCTCGGCTTTGAAGGCGCCAATTTGAAAGCAATAAAGCTGAAAAATTCTGGTTGGCATGAAGTGGGTGTTGTTATTGCAAATGATGAGGAAGAAGCTGAAATGCGATTTTTCTCAAAGAGGGCGAATGAGAGCGCGATGGAAGATGTTGTCTCGATCCAGCCCACAAAACCAAAAAGGCCTATTCGTGTGCCCCATACTTCTCAAAAACCGCATCCGATCATTGGTGGGTTTCCAACGCGACCGGCTGGATCACGCTCATGAAAGTTGCTATCATTGATTATGGCTCAGGCAATCTTGCTTCAGCCAGCAAGGCCTTTGAACGCGCCGCCGACGAAAGTGGTTTAAACGCTGAAATTTCTCTGACAAATAAACCTGAAGAAGTGGCTGTTGCTGATCGTGTTGTTCTTCCTGGTGTTGGTGCATTCGCTGATTGTAAACAGGGGCTGGATAATATTGACGGTATGATTGACGCCTTGGAAGAGGCTGTCCGCATAAAGGCGCGCCCGTTTTTAGGCATCTGCGTTGGGCACCAGCTTATGGCGGCACGCGGGCTTGAGAAGGTAACAACCAAGGGCCTTGATTGGATTTCTGGTGACGTGCTGGAAATTAAGCCGCGCGATCCAAACCTCAAAGTTCCGCATATGGGCTGGAATACACTTGATGTGAAAAATAACCATCCGCTTTTTGACAATATTGAAACCGGCGAAAAGGGGTTGCATGCCTATTTTGTGCATTCTTTCCACATGATGCCAGATGATCAAGGCGTAGTACTTGCCAGCTGTGATTATAGTGGCCCAATAACTGCGATGGTTGCAAAAGACAATATGGTGGGCACACAGTTTCACCCAGAAAAGAGCCAGACCCTTGGTCTGGCCTTGATTGCTAATTTTTTGAAATGGACAGCCTGACGATGATTATATTTCCCGCGATCGACCTAAAAGATGGCCAATGTGTGCGCCTGAAACTGGGTGATATGGATCAGGCAACTGTGTTCAATGATGATCCGGGGGCACAGGCGAGGGCCTTTCAGGATCAAGGTTTCGAATGGTTGCACGTGGTTGATCTCAACGGTGCCTTTGCTGGAAAGCCTGTGAATGGCGATGCGGTGGATTCTATTTTAAAGAGCACGACAAACCCCGTGCAATTGGGCGGCGGTATTCGTGATCTCAAGCAAATCGAGACGTGGCTTGATAAAGGCATCAAACGGGTGATCCTCGGCACGGTCGCCGTGCGCAATCCTGAGTTGGTGAAAGAAGCCTGCCGTTTGTTTCCAGATCAAGTGGCCGTCGGCATTGATGCTAAAGGCGGCTATGTAGCGGTCGAAGGATGGGATGAAACGTCAGAACTCACCACGATTGATTTAGCGAAAAAGTTTGAAGATGTAGGTGTCTCAGCGGTGATTTTTACAGATATTGACCGCGATGGAATTCTAAAGGGACTGAACTTTCCCTCCACGATTGCGCTTGCAGAAGCCGTATCCATTCCCGTGATTGCTTCAGGGGGTTTGGCGTCTATTGATGATGTAAAACGCCTGATGCAGCCTGATTGCGCCAAATTAGAAGGCGCTATTTCAGGGCGTGCGCTTTATGACGGGCGGCTTGATCCGGCAGAAGCTATGGCGCTTGTAAAAGGAAAGGCTGCATGACCCTTAAATCCCGCGTCATCCCTTGTCTTGATGTAAAAGACGGCCGCGTTGTCAAAGGTGTCAATTTCGTTGATCTGATTGATGCGGGTGATCCCGTTGAAGCGGCAAAGGCTTATGACGCTGCAGGAGCGGATGAGCTGACCTTTCTTGATATCACCGCCTCATCGGATAATCGTGAGACGATTTTTGATGTGGTGCGTGAGACAGCAGAACATTGTTTCATGCCGCTCACTGTGGGCGGCGGTGTACGCAAAGTGGATGATATCCGCAAACTACTGCTCGCAGGCGCTGATAAAGTGTCTATCAATACCGCAGCAGTGAAAAATCGAGATTTTGTGAATGAAGCAGCTCATAAGTTTGGCAACCAGTGTATCGTGGTTGCGATTGACGCTAAGCGCGTGAGTGGTGAGGGCGAGGTTGATCGTTGGGAAATATTCACCCATGGCGGACGCGAAACTACCGGCATTGATGCGGTTGAATTTGCCAAAGACATGGCGGCGCGTGGGGCAGGGGAAATATTGCTCACCTCCATGGATCGCGATGGAACGAAGTCGGGTTTTGACAATACACTCACCCGGGCAGTCTCAGCAGCCATCCCCATTCCGGTGGTGGCATCAGGCGGTGTTGGCACGCTTGATGATTTTGTTGATGGTGTGAGAGAAGGGGGCGCTAGTGCTGTTTTGGCCGCATCGGTTTTTCATTTTGGCACCTTTTCTATTGGCGAGGTGAAGCGCCATATGGCCAGCGCGGGACTAGACATGCGACTTGACGAGCTTCCATAAAGTGTTCTTAACAAGCAGTACTGAAATTCGAATAGAAACATCATAACTCATGACACAATTTACCCTTGAACAGTTGAATGAAATTATTGAAAGCCGGGCGGCCAGCATTGATGGTTCATCTTATACGGCGAGCCTGATTTCTAAGGGTGTGAATAAATGTGCGGAAAAACTGGGTGAAGAGGCGACCGAGGCAGTTATTGCTGCGGTAAGTGGAAATGGCCCAGAACTCACCAAAGAAGCTGCAGATGTGCTCTATCATTTGCTTGTGCTGTTAAAGGTTTCCGATATATCGCTTAATGATGTTATGAAGGAGCTTGAAAATCGAACAGCGCGTACGGGCTTAGAAGAAAAAGCCTCTCGCAAAACGGGTGATTAAAAAGTTGGATTGTCTTTGGACTTAGCTGTTGATGATAATATAACGCCGCACCGTGTTTTCACCAAGGAGACATGGTCCAAACTGCACGCCGATCAACCATTGCCGCTCTCTCTTCATGACCTTAGAAGATTGCGATCGTTAAATGATCCGATCTCATTGGAAGAGGTTGAGCAAATTTACATGCCAATCTCACGGCTTTTGTCTTTTCACGTGGAAGCAGCAAAAACGCTTTATGAGCGGCGCATGAAGTTCCTCAATTTGCAAGTCGCTGAAAAAACACCCTTTGTCATTGGCATTGCTGGATCGGTTGCTGTAGGCAAATCAACAACAGCGCGCATACTTCAGGCACTTTTGTCTAGGTGGCCGAGCTCACCCAAAGTAGATTTGATCACCACTGATGGTTTTCTTCTAAGCAATCGGGTGCTGGAAGCTGAGAAATTAATGCACCGCAAAGGATTTCCGGAAAGCTATGATTTGCCGCTTTTATTGCGCTTTTTATCAGATATAAAAACTGGCAAACCTAGCGTCGAGGCGCCCGTTTATTCCCATTTCACCTATGACGTTATTCCGAATGAAACAATCGCTGTTGAAAAGCCAGACATTCTCATCCTTGAAGGCCTCAATGTACTTCAAACCCGTGCATTGCCAAAGGATGGCGCAGCGGTCCCTTTTGTTTCGGACTATTTTGATTTTTCCATCTATATAGACGCAGATGAAGAGATGATCTCCCAGTGGTATTTAGAGCGTTTTATGAAATTGCGTGACACATACTTTCAAAATGAAACGTCGTATTTTCATCATGTTTCTAAAATGGATAAAGATGAGGCAGAAACGATGGGTTTGCGTCTTTGGAACACAATAAATCGAGTGAATCTACGCGAGAATATTAGGCCAACGCGACCACGCGCCAACCTCATTCTTCACAAAGGGATGAACCATCTTGTTGATACAGTTAGCTTGAGACGGCTTTAGTTGGCTCTAAAGCAGAAGAAAGATCAAAAGAAGCTTGATTTTTGCAAAGAAAACACAAATATCCGCAACAACACTAATTTTGATCATATGGGGTATCCATGTCTGTAGAGATAACATCACAATCTGACGAGCGAGACAGTCACACAGGAAGTGATCCCGATGAGCTGTTTGATGATCCAGCAGCGGAACTCGATGATGATCATGAAGATGATTATGAAGATGAGGCAAATGAGCGTGAAAAACCACCTCGCGACCCCGCAGAAGTATTACTGGCGTTAAATGAAGAAAACACAGAGCTCAAGAACAAGGTAATGTCTGTTCTTGCTGATATGGAAAATCTGCGTCGCCGCACAGAGCGCGAAGTAAAAGATGCGCGCCAATATGCTGTGGCAAATTTTGCTAGAGATATCTTGAGTGTCAGTGACAATCTTGTGCGCGCTATACAGGCTATTCCCGAGGACGCGCGTGCTGATGCTGATGATGTATTGAAAACCCTTCTTGAGGGTGTTGAGATGACGGATCGGGACCTGCAAAATCAATTAAGCAAAAACGGTGTTCTGAAGCTTGAGCCTGAAGGTGAAAAGTTTGATCCAAATTTCCATCAAGCTATGTTTGAAGTGCCTAATACTGAAATTGTTAATGGGACAGTGGTTCAGGTGATGCAGGCTGGCTATAAAATTGGCGAACGTATGTTGCGCCCTGCGATGGTTGGTGTGTCTAAGGGCGGACCAAAAATTGCTATTGTTCCAGATGAACCTGATATGGGTGAAGCAGCACCAGAACCAGGTGCGACAGTCGATAAATCAGTTTAAATTTAGCCCTTTAATACGAGCGGCAGTCCGGCGGTTATGAGAATAACTTTTTGGGCGGCCTGTGCTATGTGTTGATTGGCAAGTCCTTGAATATCTCGAAACTGTCGGGCAAGTTTATTGTCCGGCACGATGCCAAGACCCACTTCATTCGAGACCATGACAATTTCACCTTTTGCGCCCTTTAAAAGGGAGCATAGTTGCTCTATCGCTTCATCTGTGTTGGCCTCTTTGAGAAGAAGATTGGAGAGCCATAACGTGAGACAGTCGACTAATATAAATTTATCATTGGCCATCTCTGCTGCAAGCACTTGCGTTAGATTTTCTGGTTCTTCAATGGTGCGCCAGTTACTGCCGCGCTGTATTTTATGTTGTTTCACTTTGGTGCGCATTTCATCATCATAAATTTGCGCGGTTGCCAAATATAGTCGCTCTCTATTTGGATGCTCGGCAAGCCATCGATCTGCCTCTTGTTCTGCAAAGCGGCTCTTGCCTGATCGCGCACCACCTAAAACCAACGTTACCATCACTCGGTGTCCGTCGAAGAGGGTGAATTTTGGGCAGGCAAACGCGCGATAAAATGACCACGCATTTCATCTGGCCATTCGCGAAACGGCACTTGGCCGGTTTTGTTTTCGCCATGTTTGTCAAACCACTGAACGATAGCTTCTGCCGCCTCACGCTTGGGCTCAAAGCGGCCTGCAAGATAAGAAAACCGCTTGCTATCTGACATCAATACATTGCAATGATCAGAACAGGCCCATAGGCAATCTTGTTTTTGGATGACTAAATCCTCACGCTCTCCCAACACATCTTCCAGATGTTTGGTGAGAATTTCTCCACCGGCAAGCCCTTCATCATTAAGTTTAGCCTCTTGTGAAAACTTGCAAGTTTGGCAAACAATAATGGTGCGGGTCATGATGGTTCCTTTCCTGATGAAATAGCGTGATACGCCAAACAGCATCAGGATCAAACCAATAATTGTAAAGTTAATAGACTTATTGTGCTTTTGCCTGCTCTTTAGCACGCAGCGCTGCAGAGGCAGTGGAACGGTTTGAAATAACATCGCGCGGTTCTGGCCCAAAATAGCCGCCTTCGTTGATAAAAGGGCGAGGCTGTAAAATAACTGAGCGGATACGCTGGGAAATGGCTTTAGCAGATAAGGGCTTGCTTAACACTTCATGCACCCCTAGCTGTCGAGCCTCCATGATGCGTTTGCGTTCGGCATAGGCTGTTACCATGATCACCGGGACATAGGCCATAGGGTGCTCGGGCTGGCGGATCATGCGCATGACATCGGAGCCATCAAGTACTGGCATCACCCAGTCAAGCAACACAATATCGGGCATCACGCGCTCAATCAGCTCAAGGGCGGCGGCCCCATCTTCAGCTTCATGTATTTTTCGACAACCAAAACCTTGCAGCATGTTTCGAATGATGGTGCGCATATAGGCTCCATCCTCAGCAACGACAAAAGAAAGTTCAGAAAAATCGACATCAGTCACGGTGTTGCGCCTTTACTCATTACATTGGCATTTACACGAGAGTGGCTCCATTAAATGGGAGCTGGCTCTAGGTGATAGTTTATCACCTCAGCCCTAACGAGCCGTTAAGCATGAGCGAATCATATCAATCAAGAATGAGCGTGAATCTATTTTCAAACAGCAGGCAAATAAAAAGCCCCGACAAAGTCGAGGCTTTTCTTTTCAATCGTATGATTGACTTATTTTTTCAGAAGATCACGGATCTCTGTAAGAAGAACTTCCTGTGCAGGCGGAGCTGCTGGTGCTTCTTCTTCTTTCTTCTTGGCTGAATTAACACCCTTGATGACCAAGAATAGAGCAAAGGCAACAATGATGAATTTAATGATCGCATTGATGAAGAGGCCAATGTTCATCGTAGCAACACCGGCTTCTTTTGCCTGATCTATAGTTGCAAATGTACCTTCGCCAAGCACAATAAAGAGATTTGAGAAGTCGAGACCGCCCAATAGCAAGCCAATTACTGGCATGAACACATCATCAACAAGCGATGATATCACAACTCCAAATGCGGCGCCGATGATTATACCGACAGCCATGTCTACCATATTGCCTTTCATGGCAAACTCTTTGAATTCTTTAAGCATTTAATTACTCCCCTATGTCCGACACCATGTTAGGTTCGGTGTTTTTTAATTTGTAAGCACTTCATGTCTACGACAAATACTCAGCTATATAGTGCTACGAGAGATTTTATATCAAAGTTATTTACTTAAAGGAAGATAAACTTTTGCGAGTATCCACTTAAAGTTGCAACTCGTTGCATATCAATTGATAGCCAGTATTAAAATCTATGTTATTCTTATAGAAGGCAGCTATTTGTATCTTACAAAAAATTGCCGGAATAATGATGGAGTTTGTATAGAGTATGGGCGAAATTTTTTCCGCTCTCGGGACAACAATTTGGAATAGCGGGCTTGGTATTGTTGCCATTGCGCTCGTTTATATGGGCTTTTTGTTTGTGGTTGCTACCTATGGCGACCGGCAAGCTGGTTCAGCGCGCTGGATTGCATGGCGGCCAACCGTTTATGCACTTTCAATTGCTGTATACTGCACATCTTGGACATTCTTTGGTTCTGTGGGCGTTGCGGCCCGTTCAGGGTTTGATTTTTTAGCAATCTATATATGCCCTGTTCTTTTGGTCACCATCGGCTATCCCCTGTTGAAGCGGATCATTCGACTTGCCAAAGAAGAGCGTATTACTTCTGTCGCTGACTTTTTGGCGGCCCGTTATGGTAAGCGTCAAACGGTAGCTGTGGTAGCAACGCTGATTGCTGTTATCGGAACCGTTCCTTATATAGCCTTGCAGCTTAAGGCGCTTTCAACATCAGTCACGATTATGGTGGGTGATAATACGTTTCAAAGCGGCAGCAGTTTTCCATTTTTCAGCGACTTACCTTTTTTGATCGCTATCTCAATGGCAGCTTTTGCCATTTTGTTTGGCGCGCGCCACACAGATGCGACAGAGCACCAAAATGGTTTGATGCTGGCCATTGCGGCAGAGTCCGTTATTAAGCTGGTCGCTTTTTTGGTTGTCGGCATCTATGTGACATGGGTGATGTTTGACGGCCCGGTTGATCTTTATACAAAAGGTGAAGCGGCAGGGCTTTTATCAAAATCGCTGTTTCAGGAAAACGGCGATGAGCTTTGGATAAGCTTTGCTATTTTGAGTTTCTTTGCATTTTTTCTATTGCCGCGTCAGTTTCATGTCATGGTGGTGGAAAGCAATGGTGGCAATGAGACGCGCCGTGCAATTTGGCTTTTTCCGCTTTATCTCATTTTGATTAATTTGTTTGTAGCGCCTATCGCTCTTGCCGGACTTTTGTCTTTTGATAGTGGGGTGAGTGAGGATTCTTTTGTTCTCGCTTTGCCTATTTTAGCGGGTGCTGATTTTATATCGTTGATTGCTTTTTTAGGTGGCTTATCAGCGGCTACCGCGATGGTGATTGTGGCAACTGTAGCTCTTGCAATCATGGTTTCAAATGACATCGTAGTGCCGATGTTGGTGCGCCGTTCATCAAAGCGCATTGAGCCTTATACCGACATGTATGGGCTTATATTAAACATCAGGCGTTGCGCCATTTTAGTCATTATTCTGCTGGCTTATGTTTATTATCGTATTGCAGGCGACACGGCGGCACTTGTCTCTATCGGCATTTTATCTTTCGCTGCTGCGGCCCAGCTTGCACCCGCCTTTTTCGGTGGGTTGTTCTGGAAGCGGGCAACCTCCCATGGGGCGGTTGCGGCCATGGCTGTTGGTTTCATCATGTGGTTCTACACATTGATCATACCAACTTTTGTTGATTCAGGCCTGCTTCCTATATCGCTTTTAAGTGAGGGACCTTTTGGTATTGCAGCTCTTAAACCACAGGCGCTTTTAGGCACAGAGTTTTCCTCACTGATGCATGGCACCCTGTGGTCACTAGGAACTAATGCCATCTTGTTCGTGGTTGTGTCTTTAATGACCGAGCAGTCACCGGTGGAACGACTGCAGGCTGATACATTCACAGCGCGCAACTTTACTCCATCTCATGTTTATCGCCGCTGGCATTCACCCGTTAAAGTATCTGTTTTACGCTCAACTGTCGGCAATTATCTTGGCAAGGAGCGTGCTCTACGTTCTTTCGACCGTTATGAGCGTGAGAATGGTTTGAAATTTGAGCAAGAAGGAGTGGCCGATGTTCCTCTTTTGCGCTTTGCTGAACAGCTGCTGGCCTCTGCGATTGGGGCAGCGTCGGCCCGACTTGTGATGACACTGCTTATCCGTCGTCAAGATGCCGCCACAGAAGATACTATTTTGCTTCTTGATGAGGCCACAGCCGCCATCCAATATAATCGGGAATTGCTTCAAGTTGCGATTGATGAAGTGGAGCAGGGGATCGGGGTTTTTGATAGCGATCTTAGATTGACATGCTGGAATCGCAATTTTCGCACGCTACTCGATTTACCAGTAGAACTAGGTGAAGTTGGAATATCTCTTGGCAAAATATTGAGATATATGGCTGAGCGCGGTGAGTTTGGGCTTGGTTCTATTGAATCGGCAATTGCTAACCGCATATCCTCTTACAGTGATAGCTCTGATTTAATCGTTGAACGGTTAGCAATAAGCCGCCGGGCAATGGAAGTACGTACCCGACCCATGCCGGAGGGCGGCTTTGTTTTATCCCTTCATGATATTACAAACCGAATTTTAACGGAGGAAGCACTAACCCGCTCCAATGAAACACTTGAAGCGCGTGTGCGCACGAGAACGGAAGAACTGACATATTTAAACCAGCAGCTTACACAGGCGAAGGCTGAAGCAGATGACGCTAACCTTGGCAAAACGCGTTTTCTCGCGGCCGCTGGGCACGATATTTTGCAGCCTTTGAATGCGGCACGTCTTTATGCAACTACCTTATCAGATAAGGCACATAGCGAAGAAGATCCAGCGACCATACAGTATATTCAAAAAATCAGCATGTCGCTTGAAAGCGTGGAGGATATTCTAGGCGCGGTTCTTGATATTGGTAGGCTTGATGCAGGGGCATTAAAAGCCTGTGTTAGTACTTTTGCGCTGCAAGATGTATTTGACCAGCTGAGTATAGAATTTATGCCTCAAGCGAAAGAAAATGGGTTGGAATTAAAAATCATTCCAACAACGCATTTTGTGATGTCGGATGAGCGTCTTTTACGACGTCTTTTGCAAAACTTATTATCGAATGCGATAAAATATACGAAGTCGGGCAAAGTATTATTTGGAGTGCGCCAAGGGCCTAACGGCCTTCGAGTTGAAGTTCTTGATACTGGACAGGGCATTCCTGAAGCCCGAAAAACTGAGATTTTCCGTGAATTTCATCGCTTAGAAGAAGGCGCGCGTGTTGCATCTGGATTGGGGCTTGGTCTTTCAATTGTGGAGCGTATTTCGCGCGTGTTGCATCATCCAATTCATGTCGAATCTATTCTTGGGAGGGGTTCACGGTTTACCGTTGTAGTTAAGCGCAGTGAGAGACCTAATGTATTATCGCGTCCTGTAAAAGAGGAGACATCATTAGTTTCTACAAATGGTGGATTAACCGGTTTATTGGTTTTATGTGTCGATAATGAACCAGAAATACTGAAAGGGATGGAGGCTATGTTAACTGGTTGGGGCTGCCATGTCTTAACAGCGGCCACCTTGGAGGAGGTGATTGACTTGATAGATAAACAAGGGCGCACTCCCGATGGTATAATTGCTGATTATCATCTTGATAGCGGTACGGGCATTGATGTAATTGAAGAATGCCGAAAACTGTGTAATGCAGATTTACATAGTATAATAGCCACGGCAGATAGATCGCGCTCAGTGCAGACTTTCGCCGAGGAGCGCAACATTCATATTTTGAGAAAACCGCTAAAACCAGCAGCATTGCGTGCACTTCTATCTCAATGGCGCGCCAGACAGGTTGCTGCAGAATAATGCGCATCGCCCATAAGTGGTTCACCGGTTATGGGGTGAAATCTAGGTTGATTTATCGTTCGTCTATATTCGCAATGCGAGAAGCAACAATCACCGCTTGTGTTCTGCTGTTTACGTCGAGCTTTTGTAATATAGCGGAAACATGGGCTTTGACAGTGGCCTCGGAAACAGAGAGTTCATAGGCGATTTGCTTATTCAAAAGCCCTTCTTTCAGCATCATTAAAACGCGCATTTGCTGGGGTGTAAGCGTCGCAAGACGAGAGGCAATTTCGAGTAATTCATCATCTCGCTCAGTGCCATCGAGGACGGCTTTATCGGGAACCCACAGGCCACCATCAAGCACCACTTGAATCGCAGCCTTCATTTCATCAGTACAACTTGATTTTGGAATGAAGCCAGAGGCGCCAAGTGAAATAGAACGACGAATTGTATCGGTGTTATCATTAGCTGAAACGATAACAATGGGTATTGTGGGATATTGTCCACGTAGAAAAATTAAACCAGAAAAGCCCTGAACGCCGGGCATATTCAAATCAAGCAAAACGAGATCCGTATCGGATGATTCTTCTAACGCTGCAATGGTAGAAGTTAAATCACTCGCGGTTACGACTGTTGCGCCGGGAAAACCGTTTGACACGGTACCCTCAAGCGCATCGCGAAATAACGGATGGTCGTCTGCTACTATGATAACAGGTGAATTACTCAAGTCGTCTGCCCCCCAATGGCTCCTCATAGGCACTTTAATTGTATTATAACATAAATCTATCAATCAATCCTGAGAGCTTTATGAGAATTTTCTCATAATTTTCTCAAACCGTATAACAAACCAAAGTGCCGACCAGATATTACCTAGAAAGAACAATGGCACAATCCACATAAAGGCTATGCTACTCTCGCGCTCGATAATGGCTATAAAGATCGCAATCAGAATAAAGCCCAGATATAGATCCAGTAAAGTAACCCAACCCCATAAGTCCTGCGTTATCCTTAAAAAGCTTTCGTTTATTGGGGCCTCAAGGGCTGCAAGTACGACCATAATAGTAAGCACCAAGCCAAGCATGGCAATTAGAATTTGGGCGATTTTCATGCGTTGGTCGCTTTATAGGCCGCTTTGATTTCATCGACCATATCGAACAGACGTTTTGTAACGTTAGCAAAAAAAGTAGAACTATTTGCCTGAAAGTCTGCTGAGAAGAATTTATTAAAATAATATGCCAACGTTTTTACTTGGGGTTTAGAGGTATCAAGTTGTTCTTGTTGAGCTGATGGTTGCTCTCTTGAGGCTGGATCGCAGACAAGTTCATCGCCAAATTTTGTGCAAACAGAAAGAGCACTGGTTTCTTTGTTAAGCAAAATATAGCCATTATCAATTTCGCTTAATGTAAAGTGTGTTTGAGCCGCGGCCATCTGAGCTGAAATGAGCAGAGCGGCAAATAGGGCGGACGTAAAGAGTGATTTTGAATGTGCTATAAACATGATGAAATCAATATAGCGCAATCATGACGCATTGACAAAATTATTACAGTGCGACAAATCACTGTAAATGAGAGAGTGCGATGACGTTAATTTATAAGATTTGCCCAAAATCGTTATGGAGCGATGCAAAAGCCAAGGGTGTTTTTGAAGGCGCGCCTGTCGATATTGCGGATGGCTATATTCATTTTTCCAGCGCTGAGCAATTGAGAGAAACCGCTAATAAGCATTTTGCTGGGCTAGAAGATTTGCTGCTTATCGCGGTTGATAGTTCAAAACTGGGGCCAGCGCTTAAATGGGAGCCTTCGCGTGGCGGTGCTTTATTTCCTCATTTGTATGATGCGTTGGATCTCGCAAATGCCTCCTGGATTAAGCCATTATCGCTTGGTAGTGATGGTGCCCATGAATTTCCACCTTTGGATTAAGTTATGAGTTTTATTGAAAATCTTGCCCGCATTGGTCTGTTAAAATTAGATGCAGAAAAAGCCCATATGGCGGGTATCAAAGCCCTTAAGCGCGGGGCTATTAAGCCGTCAAAGCGGGTTGATAGCCCGTCATTACGTGTTGAGGTGGCCGGGCTTAAGTTTCCCAACCCCTTAGGCATTGCGGCGGGTTTTGATAAAAACGCTGAGGTGCCCGACGCGCTTTTAAAGCGGGGTATGGGGTTTGCAGAGATAGGCACAGTTACCCCGCGTGCCCAAGAAGGAAACCCGAAACCGCGAGTTTTTCGACTGCCAAAAGAAAAAGCAGTTATTAATCGGCTTGGCTTCAATAATGAGGGCCATGATGCAGCTCACCGCCGTCTTGTCATGCGAAGCATGAAGGGTGGCATTGTTGGTGTTAATATTGGCGCGAATAAAGATTCATCAGATTTTATTGCGGACTACGTTGCGGGCATAAAATGTTTTGCGGATGTGGCCACTTATTTTACAGCCAATATTTCATCTCCGAATACGCCTGGTTTGCGTGATCTACAAGGAGTGGATGCATTGCGTGTGTTGTTGGCGGCTGTGCGTGATACGCGTGATGAGGCCGCGATTGAAACAGGTTATAAACCGCCTATCTTCCTTAAAATTGCACCAGATATTTCGACTATTGAGATTGAAAGTATCGCTGGTGAGGTTCTCGATAGTGGTATTGAAGGAATGATTATTTCCAATACGACCGTGTTGCGAGATAAAGTCAAAGATCACCCTCTTGCGGGTGAAGCGGGGGGTCTATCAGGTGCGCCGCTTTTCGATGCGTCAACATTAGTGCTAGCCAGAATGAGAAAACTGGTGGGTCCGAATTTTCCTCTCATTGGTGTTGGCGGTATCACCGATGGCGCCACGGCTCTTGCTAAAATGCGAGCTGGCGCCAATTTATTACAAGTGTATACCGGCTTGATCTATGGCGGCTTTACGTTGATTGACGAGGTGAAGGTCGTGTTGGAGACGGCAGTTCGCAAAGAAAAGGTGAAAGATGTTTCAGGTCTTGTTGGCCTTGATGTTGATCAGCTTTTATCAGCGCGCTAGCTGGTTGATCCTGGCGCAAAAAGATTCTTCTCTCGTTTTTTCAATAAAATATAAAGCGTCAAAGCCCTTAGGCCAAGGAAGATAGAAAGCGCAAGCCACAGCCCGTGATTTCCTATCAAAGGAAAAAAGACATAGTAACACGCGATCATGAGAATAAGCGATGTGAGCATAGAATTGCGCATGTCTTTCGACCATGTGGCGCCAATAAAAATACCGTCCATTTGAAAAGCAGCAACGCCGATCACGGGTGTTAAGGCGGCCCATAACATGAATCCGCGAGCGGTTATACGTATCTCATCGTTAGGGGTCATAAATTCGACCATCCATGTGCCAAAAATAAGAAAGATAATACTTAAAGCTAAGGCTTGCGCAAAGTTCCAAACACTGGTCACACGGATTGCGCGTTGGAAAGTATCTCGACTGCGCGCACCGATCGCTCGACCTATAAATTGCTCTACGGCAACGGCAAAACCGTCGAGAAAATAACCAGCGATCATAAAGAAATGCAATAATATTTCATTGGCAGCTAGGATCGCGTCTGATTGCTGAGCGGATTGGCGTGTGAAAAAAGCAAAGGCAGCAAAAAGGCAGAATGAGCGCATCATGATATCGGAGTTAAGCAGCATCATTCTTTTTAGTTTCGCGGCATTAAATGTGATTGCCACAAGGTGGGGGCGCTGGGCAAGAACAGGCTTTATGACAAAGAAAAGAGTAAGGGCTACAGTTCCAATCTCAGCAATCACAGTGCCCAATGCCGCACCTTTAATGCCCATGTCGAGCATAAGCACTAGATAGTAGCTCAAGATAATATTGGTGATATTTAAAAAGCTTTGCAGCAGAAAGCTTAATATTGGGCGCCCTGTGCCAAGTGCCCAAGCAAAAAATACGAAATTTAAAAGTGTGAAGGGCGCAGCAAGAATGCGAATGAGAAAATAATCACTAGCAGCAGAACTAACTGCATCACTTGGCTGCATTACCCAAAGACCAAAGGATAAAAGCGGTTGGGCAATCAAAATGGTGCAAACGCCAGCAATTACGGCAATCAGGCAAGAGCGTAGTAAAACGCCGACAACATCGACGCTATCGCCGCGACCAACTGCCTGCGCGATGAGGGCAGATGTTGCAAAGCGCAGAAAATTAAGGGTGGTTAAAAGGAGGCCGACAAAGACCGCCGCCACGGCCACACCGCCAATAAGCGATGCGCTGCCAAGCTGGCCTACAATAGCCGTATCGGCAATGCCAACCAGCGGGGTCGTCAAATAGCCAAGCGCCATAGGGATGGCGATGGCCAAAACCGCTTTATTGGTAACTTGCAGGGTGCCTGTATCGCTTTGCATCGATAATCTTTAAGCTGAAATCACATCTTTCGCCTATTGTTTTTTGAGAAAAAGTCGCCTGTGCTGCCAATCATCCATCATCCAGCCTATAATGCCGACATTCCATCGCAACATCGTTTCCCTATGGGAAAATTTGCGGCATTGATGATATATTTGCGTGATATTGGTCTGGCCGTTGATGAAAACACCTTTGAACCGGTGCCGGCGCCTTCGTCTTGGTTGGCGCTCGCTCATGATCAAACCTATGTGGATCAAGTTTTAAACGGGACAGTGCCACAGTGCATTGCGCGCGATATTGGTTTTCCAATGAATCCATCAGTAGCCATGCGTGCCCGTTGCGCCACAGGTGGCACGGTGTTGACAGCGCGTTTGGCGCTGGAACATGGAATAGCTTTGAACACAGCAGGCGGATCGCATCACGCAAGGCGCGCTCATGGGGCCGGCTTTTGTGTGTTCAATGATGTGGCCGTTGCCATCAAGGTGCTGCAGGCTGAGGGGCTTGTAAATCGTGTGTTGGTGGTTGACCTCGATGTTCATCAAGGGGATGGGACGGCCGAGATATTTTCAGGCGATGACAGTGTTTTTACCTTCTCGGTGCATGCAGAGAAAAATTATCCCGATAACAAGCAAAGCTCGAATCTGGATATAGGCTTGCGCGATGGTATGGGCGACAATGAATATCTTGGCGTTGTGCGTGATGCTTTGCCAAAATTGTTAGAGCGCGGCCAGCCTGACATTGTCTTTTATAATGCGGGCGTTGATCCACATGAAGAAGATAGACTTGGCCGTTTGTCACTAACAGATGAAGGATTGCGCGCACGCGATGAATTTGTCATCAATATAGTGCGTCAATATGATATTCCACTCGCTTGTGTCATTGGCGGTGGTTATATGCGTGATATTCCGCGTCTTGCTAAACGCCATTCAGTAATTCATCAAACCGCGATGGATTTTATACATCTTTGCCGAAAACTTTGAGAAGGCGCAAGATCAGCCAGATCGGGACAACAACCGCCGCTCCTAGTGCCAGATAGCGCAGTGCCCATTCGATTGATTCAAACCCAAGCTCATAAATCCGCGTAATTAAATTGCGAATACCGGTGATGATATCAAGCGGGTCAATATTAAGCGCGCTCAAAATAATGCCCACGACAAAGGACATAAGCAAAAGTTTGATGAAAACTTCAAACGGTGAACCACCAAGAAAACGGGTAAGGTTGGACATTGTGTATTATTCTCCGATCGAAAGGGCTAACTTTAAATAAGAGCTTTCGCAAATTTTGGCAAATGCTTATGGAAAGTGCGCTGCCTAACTTGATTTTAGGCCATTTTTCAAATCGGATATTTCTGCGCGCAAAGCCTTCACTTCTGACAAGACTTCTGCGGTTTCATCATGAATGGCTTGCCGGTCGGCGTCGGCGTCGGATTCGTGTTCTTCCTGCATAGCGGAAACAATAACCCCGATAAAAAGATTGAGCACGGTAAAGGTCGTACACAAGATGAAGGGCACAAAAAAGGCCCATGCCCATGGATGTACTTCCATGATCGGGCGCACGATACCCATCGACCAGCTTTCTAGTGTCATGATTTGGAACAGTGAATAGGCTGAGGCACCTAACGAGCCAAACCAATCGGGGAAAGTATCTCTGAAAAGCTTGGTCGCCATTACTGAGAAGACATAGAAAACAAGCCCCATGAGCAGGAATATGGAACCCATGCCAGGCAGAGCCTCAATAAAGGCACCAACAACACGCTTGAGTGCGGGAACAATCGAAACCAACCGCAATACGCGCAAGATTCGAAGTGCGCGCATAACAGACAGGGCGCCGGTGGATGGTAACAGTGCTATCGACACAATGATGAAATCGAAAATGTTCCATGGATCCAGAAAAAAGCGATGGCGGTAGACGATCAGCTTAGCGAGAAGCTCAGCAACAAAGACATAAAGCACCGTCTGATCGATGAAATGGAGCACCCCACCAAATTTTTCCATAGCTGTTTGGCTCGTCTCAATACCAAGCGTGATGGCATTGATGATAATCAAAATGGTAATCACCATTTCAAAGCGGCGGCTTTGTAATATTTTTTTGAGAAATAGTGTCATTACTTCGGCTTCAAGTCTGATGTGTTAGAAAGAGATTTTGTCTCTATGTCGGAAAGCTGCGACGATACGTCAAGCACCTTATTTCAAATAGATCATGCTTCTAGCTTTTAAAATAGGCCAATAAAGCTGCTATGGTCTCTTCTGGTTTTTCTTCTGGGACAAAATGACCGCACTCAAATCCCTCGCCGGAAACAGAAGCATCGCAAACCGCCTCCCATGTGGCGAGCAAATCATAGGATTTGGCCGCAAAGCCCAAAGCACCCCAAAGGCTTAATGTTGGACACTGGATCTTTCGTCCAGCAGTGATGTCTGCACGGGCATGGTCAAGGTCGATGCTTGCGGCGGCGCGATAATCTTCACAGCTTGCATGAATGGTATCTGGGTTGTTGAAAGCGGCAATATATGACGTCATAGCTTCATCGGCAAATGCACTCTCATTTCGCGTCCATGCATTCATTTTGCTGTGTAAATACCACTCAGGGTCGGCCCCAATCAGTTTTTCTGGCAACGGTTCAGGCTGAATGAGAAAAAACCAATGGTAATAAGCCGTGGCAAAAGCCTGATCAGTGCCCTCATACATAGCAAGGGTTGGGGCAATATCTAGAACAACGAGTTTTTCAACCGCGTGGGGGTGATCAACCGCAAGCTGATGTGCCACGCGTCCACCACGGTCATGCCCCGCCAATAAAAACTGCTCATGACCAAGGGCTTTCATGAGCGCCAGCTGGTCAGCGGCCATGGCGCGTTTGGAATAGGGGCTGTGTTTTGCGTCACTTTCAGGCTTGGATGAGGCGCCATATCCACGCAGATCAGGAACAATAACGCGGTATCCAGCCTCAACAAGCTGTGGCGCGACTTTGTTCCAACACATATGGTTTTGTGGGTAACCATGGAGCAGGAGAATAGGATTGCCGCTGCCTGCCACCTTGGCAAAAATAGTAACGCCGCCGCCAACATCCACTTCATGACTTTCAAAGCTTGAAAGTTCCATCAAATATCATCCACAGCTTCTTCATTGACCACCACCGTGATCAACCAGTCGCTATGCTGTCTCACCAGCGTATAGTCGCAATGATAGGCGTGAATCACGTCGCCTATCTCGTCTTGCTGCCGCCATGAAACGGTGGCAAATGCGGCGGCTTTGGTGACATGGGTCGGGCCGATTTCTGCCTCAGAATAGATAACGCCCGCTTTGTCAAAAACTTCGAGCAATGTTTCGATATTATCTTGAAGCTCATCGGCGTCTTCAAACACATAACCACGTCCCAGCTGCCAGATGGTCACTGGATAGGCGAATAGATCAGCCATCGCTTCAGCATCCAGATCATTCATGGCATCGGCATAATCTTGAAAAACAGTGGCAATATCGTTGCTATCGTCGGTCATTGATAACCTTTTGAGTTGTCGTTTCGATTGAGACTATCCTTCTCTATCTTGATAGCCAACAATAATTTATTGGTAGCCTACCGCATCAATGATGCCGCCTTTGCATCCGCGTTTTTTGTGGCGGGCTTGTTTTAACAAAACAGGAAGATTAGCGCTGGCAATATCGCCTTTCAGTCCGATACGGAGTTCTTGTATAAGCGTTCGGCCTTCATCGCGCACACAATGAACCAACACCCGCGCTCCCGCACCTTTGCCAAAAGAAGCGTCAAAAGCTGCACGAATATCATGGGCTGAAATACGCTTACCGATGTTCGACTTAAATAAGTCGCGCACTGATGTTTCATTGATAGCAGTGGCAAGACGCAGGCTATCTGCATAGTAGCGTTCTGGTGTATCGGAATAACAGGTGCCGTGCTTCTTCCATTCGTGCTTGTGCAAGCCTGAAGCCGTGCCTGGCATGATTTTTTGCATGCCTTTCCAAAGTTGATCTGAAACATTGCGGTAAGGTATTTGACTGCAATATTGTCCTTCTGGCCATAAACCATGCAATGCGAAATTAGTTACATCATAGCGTCCGACTTTTTGCGACTTGCATTCACGTTTATGGGGCGAGGTTTCACAAAATGCGGTAGTCCACGATAAGGCGAGCACGACCTCTTGAGTGGTGCCAGTTTTATCGCTGTCCTTGGCATTAGCCACACTTGTTGAGCTGACGGATGGTTCATAGCGATAGCTACTTTCCCCTTTTAGATCAGCAATTAATGTTTCAAAATTTGGTAAATAAGGACGAAGGCCAGGAAAAATTTCAGCCAGCCCCATTGCGCCTGCAAATAAAAAAAGCCCGATGAGTAAAGATGTTAGGCGGTTTTTCATTGTGGCAAATTTCCAGAGTGATGAAGTATTATAAATACTGGCATAATAACATATGTGTTCTGGTGAAGTTTACCTATTTTTAGAATTGAAAACACCAAGCGACTTCATGTGTAGGCTAATCGTCATATAGCACAATGGCTCTTTAATTCGTTTTGTGCTTTGATACATAGCGTTTTGCATCAAGGATGGATTTTGCGAGTTTCACATCTAGCTTGTTATACATGCGTTTCACTACTTCAATGTCCCATGAGAGTTCAGTTTCTTTTTCTCTCAAATCCATGAACATACTGACAAATTCCCAATCTAAATCGACAGCACGCAACAAGGCAATAAAGCTTAAATGTTGCTTATCAAGCATTATTTTTCCCACCAATTCTAATGATAGCCCAGTCATGACTTCAAGGACAACAATCGTGCCATCTATATCGTCATTCTTGATCATCCATTTGAGCTCTCGTAACGACATACGGCTACTAAGTTTTATAGACGAGGCACGTTGTTTAGCGGAGTGGAAATTTCGTGTCTTCATAAAAGTTTTGGCATCTAGAACTGCGCTGGAGCTATCAACGACAGTATCAACGTCAAGATTACGAGCGATCAGTTTTTTTCTAAGTTTGGCTTTTACTTTGTCTGAAGCCAAGCTCACCAGCTGTGTGATGACGGAGTATGGAAGCCCCGGTCGAGCTGCTAATTTTTCTGCCAGCTCCTCGATTAGAGCTGACTTCTCAACCAGCTTATCTACACCTTCCTTTGAAAATTGAGCACTTTCGTTTTCAATAACATTAGCAAGGACAATCTTGGAGCCGCGTACGATCAAGGGTGAGGTGATGTTGGAGGGCAGATCTTCTCGTCTGGATAAATATTGGAGATGGGGGTCGTTGCGTGTTTTAGCTACCTCAAGTAATATGCTTTCTGGAACAGAGGGGTGAAATTCCAATACAGGCCCAGCAATTGGTGCCTCCTTATCGAGCGCAAATTTCTTTAATAGTTTTGGAGGCGCTTGTGTCGTTTGTGATATATTTTGCGATAAAATTTCAAGGGCTGCATTTTCAAGTCCAACCATCAGTGGCTCAAGCACCTTGTCGAAGAAGTCAAGTTGCTCTGGCGAATAAACTTTGTCCTCTTTTGTGAACAGGCCGATGAGTTGGTAGATTTTATCAAGATTGATGTTGGAGGAAGCAACAGCACTATGTATTTCGCTTTTAGCGCCTGACTCTAAGTCATCTTTATCTTTCATCGGTGCCCCATCTTACCGTCGTGAATCAGAAATATAATTATGGACGGTGCTTAATGTATCATTATAAAAACGTATCCGTTAATCGTTAAGGTTTTCTATTGGCCAATAAAATTCTTAAAATTTCAATTCACAAATAGTTTTAATGGCACTTCGTACCATATAAGGCGGCGTTTGGTTTTGACATTTAATTCGTTTTCATATTGTCTCGTTGTGATTAATGCTCTGATGGCATGATGAATTTTAGGAGTATCCTTGAACTGCGATTTTGATATTTTTGTCATTGGCGGCGGCATAAACGGCTGTGGTATTGCGCGTGACGCGGTGGGGCGCGGTTTTTCTGTTTGCCTCGTTGAAATGGATGATCTGGCTAGCGGAACATCTTCTTGGTCTTCCAAGTTGATCCATGGCGGCTTGCGTTATCTTGAACACTACGAATTTGGTTTGGTGCGCAAAGCATTGAGTGAGCGTGAAGTGCTCTTGAAATCTGCCCCACATATTATTTGGCCGATGCGTTTTGTATTACCTCATCATAAAGGACTGCGTCCCGCATGGATTTTGCGTCTTGGCCTTTTCCTTTATGACCACATAGGCAAAAGGGTCTTGCTGCCAGGCACAAGCACAGTGAATTTAAAGACCTCTAATGTAGGGGCACCTCTCAAGCCGATTTTTTCTAAAGGGTTTGAATACTCCGATTGCTGGGTTAATGACGCGCGACTTGTGGTTCTCAATGCCAAAGATGCATCCGAGCGCGGCGCTGTCATTGAAACCCGCACACAGTGCATCAAAGCAGAGCGCGTTGAGGATCATTGGTCTATTGAGACCAAAAATTTAAACACGGGTAAGGTCACCACCCGCACCGCCCGTTTGATTGTGAATGCATCAGGCCCATGGGTTGATGAAGTGCTTGGAGACGCATTTGGCGTGAGCAACGCCAAGAATGTCCGACTGGTACAAGGCAGCCATATTGTGGTGCCGAAGCTCCATGATCATGACCGTGCTTACATTTTCCAAAATGCAGATAATCGCATCATCTTTGCGCTGCCCTATGAGCAAGACTACACTTTGATTGGGACAACGGATCATGATTATGAAGGCAACCCAAGGGATGCGGCGATCAACCCCAGCGAAGTGACCTATCTATGCGATGCAGCAAGTGAATATTTTAAGAAACCGATTGTGGCCGATGACATTGTATGGACCTATGCTGGCGTGCGCTCTTTATACGATGATGGTGCCACCGAGGCCCAAGAGGCCACGAGAAATTATGTGCTGCGGGTTGACGGTGAGGATAACCGGGCAAAAGCGATTAATATTTTTGGCGGGAAAATTACGACATATCGCAAGCTTGCCGAATCGATGCTTGAAAAGATCGAGGCTGTGTTGGGTAAGCGCAAAGAAAAATGGACAGCGCAATCAGTGCTGACAGGGGGGGACTTCGAAGTTGATGACTTCGATAGTCTCGTCAAGAAACTGCAAACAGACTTTTCTTTTATAACCGATGATTTAGCATGGCGATTGGTGCGTTCTTATGGAACGCGCGCATGGCAACTGATGGGGGATGCGAAGAGTGTTTCTGATATGGGGCAACAGTTTGGCGGGTCGCTGACGGGCCGTGAAGTTGATTATCTAATGGAGCAGGAATGGGCTCAAAGCGCTGAGGACGTTGTTTGGCGCCGCACAAAAATCGGTATACGATTAAAGAAAGAAGAAATTGAAACATTGAATAACTGGATGCTGGAACGCTTGAAACAGCTTTCATCTTAAAGATGCATTTATAATGGGGCATCAGCTATTTTCAGAGCGTTTCTTCAAAACGGCAACGAACCCAGTTTATGCTGAACGAATTGCGATAAGGGCGGCGGGGCAATCTTTAACCTATGGCGCGCTTTTGTCACATGTGGTGGCGCGTTGCGATGAATTTCAGACACAGGGCATAGGCGATCATGGTCCAGTAGGCCGAGTAGCCCGAATAGCCTTGCTGCAAACTCGATCTTTGTCTTTGTGTATCGATATTGTTTCATGCATTTGTACGGGAATTTCGGTCACGATCCTTAGTCGAGGAGATGCAACACAGCAATCAATTGATAAGCTGAAGACAATTAGCGCAACACGACTGATCGCAGATGATGACCACAGGCAAGCGGCTGAAGAGATTTCAAAAGTGTTATCTATTCCTCTGGAGATAAGATCTTCGCAACTGCCAATATTGGAAAAAGCCTCATTATCCAAAGTGGTAAAGTTGCCTAAAATCCCAAGCCCAGAGCGTGAGGCATTGGTTATCTTTACGTCAGGATCAACGGGAATGCCCAAGGGCGTTGCCATTAGTCAGGCGAATGTTGCCTCAAATATTTATGGTGTCTCAAGCGAAACAGGGATCATCGGTGAAGACCATTTTCTTCAAGTGATGCCTTTGAGCCATACCAATGGTTTGCAGAATCAATTAATCATGCCGTTGGCGGTGGGTGCGAGCGTTACCCTATGCTCGCATTTTGATGCGCGAAAATTTATCGATCAAATGGTTGAATATCAGCCTACGGTCTTTACCGCTGTACCGACGATGCTGCAACGAATGCTTCCTTTGGAAATTCCAGCGAGAGCGCTTGCCAAGCTTCGAATGATCAGGTCAGGCGCCGCCCAGCTGGCGCCAGAAGTTCAAACCCAGATTGAAAAACATTTTGGTACCAAAGTGGTCGTTTCCTATGGGCAGACCGAAGCAACATGCACCAATACGGCTAATTCATTGAGCGGGCGTAAAATTGGCTCGGTTGGGCGTGCACTTGCGGGGCAAGAAGTGGCGATTATAGGGTTAGATGATGCGGCGCTTTTAAAAGCTGGAGAAGTTGGCGAAGTGTGCATCCGGGGTGCTAATATTGCCATGGGCTTTATCGGTGAGCCTCCCTTTGATCATAGGGAATGGTATCATACTGGAGACTGCGGTTATCTTGACGATGAAGGATATCTTTTTTTGACGGGACGGCTGAAGGATATCATTATTCGTGGCGGCGCGAATTTGTCGCCACGGCAAATAGAAGATGTTCTGCTGCAACATAAAACCATTAATGCCGCTTACGTCTGCGGTGTACCAGATTCTGATTTGGGTGAAGTGCCAGTTGGTTTTGTGGAGGCCGGCGGTGATGCAATTGTCAATTTGGCAGATATAAATCAACATATAGTGGAGTGTTTAGGCCGAAGTCATCAATTGAGCAAAATTTTCAAACTGGAGCAATTGCCAACAAATGAGGTTGGAAAAATTGACTCAAAAGCATTGCGACGATTTACTGAGAAGACTTAGGGTTCTGCGTCCCATATTGTTGACAGAACTAAGTCGTAGAGTGGTGTAAAGGACAAAATGCGGTCATGAAACCAAATGATTTGCCGATAGACTATATCAAGCGCACGTCGGCTTATTATCAAGCACTCGGATATGGCGCGCCTTATGAATGGGCAAGCTTTGATGATGTTCCCTTTGCAGCTTTAACAAAGCCACTTGAAGAATGTACCATCGCAATTGTGACCACTGCTGCGCCCTATCAGCCAGATAAAGGTGATCAGGGGCCAGGAGCGCCTTATAATGCGGGTGCGAAGTTTTATCAGGTCTATGCCATGATGAGCCACACAATGCCTGATTTGCGAATTTCCCATGTGGGCATTGATCGCACTCACACAACGGCAGAAGATATGGGAAGCTATTTTCCTCTCGCCGCTTTAATGAAGGCTTTCCAGGCGGGAAAAATTGGAAAAATTGCCGATCAGTTTTTTGGCCTGCCGACCAATCGATCCAAACGTACGACCGCTGATATTGACGCTCAAGACTTGCTGTCACGCTGTAAAGCAGCAGCCGTGGATGCAGTTATATTAGTTCCAAATTGTCCCGTTTGTCATCAATCCACATCAATTGCTGCGCGGATATTGGAAGAGGCAGGGATTGCCACTGTCGTGATGGGCTGCGCGAAGGACATTGTGGAAAATGTTGGCGTCCCAAGGTTTTTATTCAGCGATTTTCCTTTGGGTAATTCAGCCGGTCTGCCCAATGATCATGACTCGCACCAAGTTACGTTGACTATGGCGCTCGAGTTGTTGGAACAAGCAAAAGGACCACGCACAACATGGCAATCACCCCTAAAATGGAACGGGGCACCAGACTGGAAAGATGATTATTCAAATGTAGCTAAATTATCGCCCGAGGAGATTGCCCAACGGCGGGCGGCATTTGATGCTGCCAAAAACACTGCAAAAAAATTACGTGAGAAGATTGAAGGGTAATTTTATAAATTAACAGGGGGAGAATGATATGACATTGGAGAGGCGGCAAGGGGCAGCAATTGTAGCTGGCACGTTCGATACAAAAGAAGATGAACTGCTTTATATTGCAGAGCAGTTGATGGCAGCTGGTGTGCCGGTGCGCACTGTTGATTTATCAACAAGGCTCCCACAATCGAGCGCAGACGTTAAACCGACAGAGGTCGCCGCATGTCATCCAGATGGCGCAAAAGCCGTTGATACAGGCGATCGGGGATCAGCTGTAGCGGCCATGTCGATTGCTTTTGAAAATTGGGTGCAGGCCAATCTTGATTCAATAGCAGGTATTATTTCAGCGGGTGGTACAGGAGGGACAGCCTTAGCGTCACCTGCGATGCGAAGCCTACCTGTTGGTGTGCCAAAGGTTCTTATTTCGACCGTTGCATCGGGCGATGTTGGCCCCTATGTCGGGCCATCAGATATGACTATGATGTATTCTGTCACCGACGTGCAGGGCCTAAACCCCATCTCAAGACAGGTTTTGGGAAATGGCGCCGCTGCCCTTGCTGGCATGATTTCTTATGCACCGAAGTCTGAGAATGTGAGCGACCATAAGACAGGCCTTGGGTTGACCATGTTTGGCGTCACCACAACGGCAGTGCAGGCAGTTGTAGCTAAACTTGAGAGTGATTATGAGCCTTATGTTTTTCATGCAACCGGTGTTGGTGGCCGCTCGATGGAAAAACTGATCGATAGTGGTTTTATAACAAGGGCAATTGATCTCACGACAACAGAAATCTGTGATCTCTTAATGGGCGGGGTTTTCCAAGCCACAGAGGATCGTTTCGGATCAATCATAAGAACCAAAATACCCTATGTCGGTTCAGTCGGTGCTTTAGACATGGTCAATTTTGGGGCGCCGCCAACGGTGCCGGAAAAATATGCGGGACGATTGTTCTATGAACATAACCCGCAAGTGACGCTCATGCGCACCACACCCGAAGAAAACAAAAGAATGGGCGAATGGATTGTTGCAAAGTTGAATCTGATGGAAGGGCCTGTCCGGTTCTTGTTGCCAGAAGGTGGTTTATCCGCTCTCGACGCCCCTGACATGCCCTTTTGGGATACTGAGGCAAGAACGGCGCTTTATGATGCTATACGATCTGGTTTTAAGGAAACTGAAAACCGCAAATTGATTACCGCGCCACATCACATCAATGACCCAGACTTTGCTGAACTCGTCGTAAATACCTTGCGGGAAATAAACTAAATAGGAAGTCCAAGATGGAAAATTTCAATAAACAGGCACTAGTAGATCAATTTCAAAAAATGAAAGCCGATAAGGTGCCGATCATTGGTGGTGGTGCGGGAACAGGACTATCAGCCAAATGCGAGGAAGCAGGTGGCATCGATCTTATTGTGATCTATAATTCAGGCCGATATCGCATGGCAGGTCGTGGCTCGCTTGCTGGTCTGATGCCTTACGGCGATGCGAATGCAGTTGTGATGGAAATGGCTGGTGAGGTGCTTCCTGTCGTCAAAGATACGCCGGTCCTTGCCGGTGTTTGTGCCTCAGACCCTTTCCGTTTGATGGATAAATTTCTTGATGAAATAAAAGCCGCTGGCTTTTCGGGCGTTCAGAATTTTCCAACCGTTGGTTTGATTGATGGTAATTTTCGAGCCAATTTGGAAGAAACCGGAATGTCCTATCAGTTGGAGGTAGACCTCATCGCTATGGCTCATAAAAAGGGCCTATTGACAACGCCATATGTTTTCTCAAAAGAAGATGCAAAAGCGATGGCTGCTGCTGGTGCTGATATTATTGTTTGTCATTTGGGGCTAACAACAGGTGGTTCAATTGGTGCGGAAACAGGTGTGACGCTTGAGCAATCTCCAGCTCTTGTGGATGCATGGGCCGAAGCTGCTTTGTCAGTGAATCCTGATGCTATTATTCTGGTTCATGGTGGCCCTGTGGCTCAGCCGGAAGACGCAGAATTTGTCCTCAAAAATACAAAGAACTGTCATGGTTTTTATGGGGCGTCATCTATGGAAAGATTGCCAACGGAAATTGCGCTCACCAAACAGACCGCAACATTTAAGGCAATCAAGTTCTAGGGGCCTGACCTTAGTATTTAGTAGCCAACTTTATAGAGGTAAAGCCCGTGCGCTGGCGCAACGGGCGCGCAGCGTGTGCGGTCTTTGGCGTGAAGGGCGTTTTCAAGGTCTGTTTTGGTCCAATGACCATCGCCGACAAAAACCAAACAGCCGGCCAACGAGCGCACTTGGTTGTGCAAGAAGGAGCGTGCTGAAGCGGTGATGAAAATATCATCCCCCTGCCGCATCACATCAAGCTGGTCCAGTGTTTTGATCGGCGATTTTGCCTGACAGTGGACATGGCGGAAGGTGGTGAAGTCATGGTGGCCTATGAGACATTGTGCTGCCTCATGCATGGCTTTTGCGTCAAGCTCGCGCTTCACATGCCACGCCCGTCCGGCATCGAGCGTGAGCGTCGCACGTCGATTGATGATGCGATAACGATAATGACGGCTTTTGGCTGAAAAGCGAGCATCGAAATCATCGGCCGCTTCTTCAACATGCAAAATTGAAACGGGTAGCGGTTTCAGGTGAAAGCTCAAAGCTTCGCGAAGCTTGCCGCTTTCCCACTGCTTCTCAAGGCTTAAATGCGCGACCTGACCCGTGGCATGAACCCCCGCGTCTGTGCGCCCTGCCGAGCCGATGGTTACATCTTCTTGGGTACATTTCAAAACAGCTTGCTCAATGGCGCCTTGAACTGTGGGTTGGTCAGGTTGGCGTTGCCAGCCGTTAAATGGCGCGCCATCATATTCAACAATTAGCTTGTAACGCGGCATGTCTGGCTCACTATTCTCGTTCTGATAAGAAATTCATATCAATGCCGCACCTTTTGTAAGCGCATTGCCGCGCAAGAATTCTGCAGCATCCATCACGCCTTTTCCAGAGCGCTGAACGCTGACAAGGCGTATTGCCCTCGTGCCACAAGCAATCGTCAGCGCATCATCCAAAATAGTACCTGCAGGCCCCTCAAGGTCATCTATTACAATTGATTTTAAAATCTTCAGCCGGTGACGCTTACCTGCCAATTCAAATTCGCACCAAGCCCCAGGAAAAGGAGAGAGGCCGCGAATATGATTATGGACATCGCAGGCTGATTTAGACCAATCGATCCTAGCCTCTTCTTTCGTGAGCTTATGGGCATAGTCGATGCCCGTTGTCTCCTGTTTGCGTGCACTTAAGCCTCCGCGCTCAATGCCACCAAGCGCGCGTACCATCAAGTCACCGCCCAAAACCATCAGTTGATCATGTAATTCACCCGCGGTCATATCGGCTTCGATTGGAAGGTGCTCGACCATGGCGACCGGTCCGGTATCAAGACCTTCTTCCATCTGCATGACCATAATACCAGTCTCTTTATCTCCAGCCATGATCGCTCGGTTGATGGGCGCAGCACCACGCCAGCGCGGCAGCAGAGAAGCGTGGAGATTGAGGCAGCCATGGTGAGGCGCATCAAGAACCGCGCGCGGCAGTAGCAACCCATAAGCGACAACAACAGCAACATCAGCCTCATGGGCGGCAAAGGCGTCAATATCAGCGCCATCTTTGAAATTGAGGGGAGTGAAAATCGGCAAGCCGAATTGTTCGGCTTTTTCATGCACGGGAGATTTTTTCAATTCCATACCGCGGCCCGCCTTGCGTGGTGGCTGCGAATAAACCGCCACGACCTCATGACCTTGTGCGATGATTTCCATCAAAGTTGGTACGGAAAAGTCTGGTGTTCCCATAAAAACAACACGCATAAATAGCTTCTCCCTGCGAAATGCTGATTAAAGCACTTGCGCCTTTTTTATTTTAGCAAATTTCTTTATCACCCTGTCGCGCTTTAGCTTTGACAGGTAATCAATGAACAAAATGCCATCAAGGTGGTCAATTTCATGCTGGACGCAAGTGGCCAAAATACCATCTGCTTTCAGTTCATTCTGTCGCCCATCACGGTCGAGATAACTGACGATCACCTCTGCGGGGCGTTCAACTTCTGCATAATATTCCGGTATTGAAAGACATCCCTCATCATAGAGTGATGGCTCATCTGAGGACCAGACTATTTCAGGGTTGATCATGAAGAGAGGGTTTTTAGGAATGGGCGCATCACTCTCGTCATCCTCTGCCCGCCTGGATACATCGATTGTAATCGCACGACGAAGGACGCCGATTTGTGGTGCTGCCAATCCAATGCCCGGCGCGTCATACATTGTCTCCAACATATTATCGAGAAGTGTGCGCAGTTCATCATCAACCCGCTCAACAGGGTCGCACGCCTGCTTCAGGATTTTATCCGGTATGGTAATGATATCAAGAATACTCATGGGCAGGACATATGAAACATGAAAGCCTTCGTCAATGGCTGGAATAAACTGTTGTTAAACCGAGTCCACTGCCCCTGCTATTTTGCTTGTAGCTTCGAGGTCGAAGGCTGCGGCCATCAGGGTTTTTGTGTAGTCGGTTTTTGGTTCGTCAAAAATTTGCGCTGCAGGGCCATGCTCGACGATCTTGCCAAGCTGCATCACCATCACATGGTTTGATAACGCGCGCACGACCTTTAAATCGTGCGAGATAAACAGATAGGTCAATTGGTGTTTGCGCTGTAGATCACGCAATAAATCGACCACCTGTGCCTGTACGCTCATATCGAGCGCAGAGGTCGGTTCATCCAGCATGACAAATTTGGGCTCCAACACCATGGCGCGTGCAATCGAGATGCGTTGGCGCTGGCCGCCCGAAAATTCATGCGGATAGCGATGGCGGGTAGCCGCATCAAGGCCCACTTCTTCCAGCACGTCACAAATAACTTTTTCCCGCTCAAGAGCACTGAGTGAAGGTTTATGAATGCTGAGACCCTCTTCAATGATACCCTGCACTGATAGGCGTGGGCTAAGCGAGCCAAAGGGATCTTGGAAGACAATCTGCATATCGCGGCGTAGCGGGCGCATTTCTTTGAATGTGAGTTGGTTGATGTCTTTATCGTTAAACTGTATCTGCCCCTTGGAGGATATCAGGCGCATCAGAGCAAGCCCCAATGTGGTTTTGCCGGAACCGGATTCGCCCACCACACCCAATGTCTGGCCCGCTCGCACTTCCACATCAACACCGTCGACGGCCTTAACATGACTGACCGTGCGGCGCATTAAACCCGCCTTAACGGGGAACCAGACTTTAAGGTCGTTCGTGCGCATCACGACAGGGGCCTTTGTGTCTTCGGCAATAGGTTTGCCCTTTGGCTCCGCCGATAAAAGATGCTTGGTATAGTCATGCTGCGGGTTATCAAAAATCTTGGACACATCACCGCGCTCAACAATTTCGCCATTGGTCATGACACAAACTTCGTCTGCAATTTTGCGCACAATGCCCAGATCATGCGTGATGAACAAAAGCCCCATGCTGGTTTCTTCGCGCAGGTTTTTTAAAAGCTCTAAAATTTGCGCCTGCACGGTCACATCAAGCGCAGTGGTTGGCTCATCCGCAATAAGAAGATCAGGTTCATTAGCAAGTGCCATGGCAATCATCACGCGTTGACGCTGGCCACCGGAGAGTTGATGCGGAAAAGATTTCAGTCGGGTTTCTGGGTCACGAATACCAACCTGATTGAGAAGCTCTAACACGCGCACACGCGCCTGCTTATCGCTCATGCCACGATGTAGTTTCAGCACTTCAGCAATCTGGCGCTCAACATTATGAAGCGGGTTCAGCGAGGACATGGGCTCTTGAAAGATAAAAGAAATGCCATTGCCGCGCACTTGGCGCAGCTCTTTATCCGGCGCGTTCAAAAGATCTTTGCCATCATAGAGTATTTCACCGTGTGGGTGATGGGCTGCGGGATAAGGCAGAAGCTTGAGAATGGAAAGCGCGGATACGGATTTTCCAGAACCGGATTCGCCCACTAGCGCCAGTGTTTTGCCTTTGAATAAATCAAACGACACACCGCGTACGGCATCGGTAACTTTGCCGCCTTGGCGAAATTGCACGCCGAGATTTTTAACACTGAGAAGCGGTTGATCACTCATGCCATGGTCTCCAGTTCATCAAGAGACAAGACTTCAACGGGTGAATAGCCTTGCATGTCACGGTCCTCAGAGATGATATAAGCACAGCCCGCAACATGAGCGGTCGCACAGTGAATTGCATCGAGAAGTTCAAGCCCGCATTGAGCAGAAAGACTAGCGGCTTCTCGCATGACATCACGATCCGCGACCACAGCATTGAGCATTTGTGGATTATCAAAAAGCGCCTCATAGCGCTGCGGTAATTGTGTGTCGTTAGCCATCAATGGTTTTACCAAAAGCTCGCCGCGCGTCACCTCGCTTGTGACCAAAAAGACCAATCCTTTTTCAGCCATTTGAAAAAGCTCAAGCGCCACAGAATTAAACGCTTCAATGGCCGCGATGAAAATATTGGTGTCGAGATAAACTTGTTCATGTGTAAGTCGTTTCATATCGCTCCTCACACAAATGTCTTGCGCGGATCGAGCGCATCGCGCACGGCTTCGCCAATGAAAATCAGCAAGCTCAGCATGATTGAAATCACGAAGAAAGCACTGATGCCAAGCCATGGCGCTTGGAGTTCGTCTTTGCCTTGGCGCAAAAGTTCACCCAGTGATGGCGAGCCGGGCGGCAGGCCAAAGCCAAGAAAATCAAGCGAGGTAAGAGTGGTGATCGAGCCGTTCAAAATAAACGGCATGAAGGTGATGGTGGCGACCATGGCATTGGGTAAAAGGTGGCGCCACATGATAATGCTATTGGAAACACCGAGAGCGCGCGCCGCATTTACATATTCCAAATTACGGGCCCGTAAAAATTCTGCACGCACAACACCAACAAGCGATACCCATGAGAATAAAAGTAAAATGCCAAGCAATATCCAGAAACCGGGCGCAATGACAGAGGCAATAATCAGCAGTAAATAAAGCTGTGGTACAGACGACCATATTTCGATGAAACGTTGAAACAAGAGGTCTGTCCAGCCGCCAAAATACCCCTGCACAGCGCCCGCCGCGACACCGATAATGGATGAGAAGATGGTAAGGGTCAGGCCAAAAATCACGGAAATGCGAAACCCATAAATCACACGCGCCACCACATCGCGCCCCTGATTATCGGTGCCAAGAAAGTTGAGGTTTCCCGCAACGCAATTGATGTCATTGATGCCGTCAGGGTATTTTACGCAGGCCTCCGCGCGGGACATCCGCCATGAGGGTGGTGAGGGAGCCGGTTTTGGAATGTCTTTATTGACCGAGCGAAATGAATAGCGAACCAGCGGCCAAATCATCCAGCCATTGGCATCGATCGCTTCTTGAATAAAGGGGTCACGATAGTCTGTAATGGCCAGAAAGCCACCGAATTTTTCTTCAGGGTAATCAACAAGAGTAGGAAAAAGAATTTCCCCATTATAGCGCGCAAGAATAGGCTTGTCGTTTGCGATCACTTCCGCAAACAAGGAGAGGACAAACAGGATAATGAAAATCCACAAAGACCAATAGCCACGCCGATTGGCTTTGAAGTTTTCCCAGCGCCGCCGATTAATCGGTGACAAGCGCTTTTTGGCTGGCGCCTTGGTTTGATCTACAACAGTGTCCACCCTCACACCTCCCGCGCTTCAAAGTCGATGCGAGGATCGATTAGCATATAGGTAACGTCAGAGATCAGGTTCACAATCAAACCCATGAGCGAGAAAATATAGAGCGTTGCAAACACCACGGCATAATCTCGGTTTAAAACAGATTCAAAACCCAATAATCCAAGCCCGTCGAGTGAGAAAATCACCTCAATCAAAAGGGAGCCAGTAAAGAAGGAAGTGATAAAAGCGCCGGGGAAGCCCGCGATGATGATCAGCATCGCATTGCGAAACACATGGCCATAAAGAACGCGGTTTTCACTTAATCCTTTGGCCCGCGCGGTCACCACATATTGTTTTCGGATCTCATCAAGAAACGAGTTCTTGGTGAGAAAGGTGGTGGTGGCAAATGCCGCAAGCGCTAAGGCGGTTATTGGTAGGGCGAGGTGCCAGAAATAGTCGACGATCTTGCCAAAGAAAGATAGTTCATCCCAATTATCCGAAGTCAGGCCTCGCAAGGGAAACCAATCAAAAAACTCGCTGCCTGCAAAAAACACAATCAATAAAATAGCAAACAAAAAGCCCGGTATCGCATAAGCAACCACGACAACCGACGAGCTCCAAACATCAAATTTGCTGCCATCGCTGACGGCTTTTGAGATGCCAAGCGGTATGGAGATGCCATATTGCAGCAGCGTGAGCCACAGACCGAGCGAGATTGAAACCGGCATTTTTTCTAAAATCAGATCGATAATTGTCACGTCACGAAAGTAACTCTCGCCAAAATCAAACCGCACGTAATCCCACACCATAATGAAAAACCGCTCGACAGGCGGCTTATCAAACCCGAATTGGGCTTCCAGTTGTTTGATGAAATCGGGATCAAGCCCCTGAGCGCCACGGTATTTTGAAGTGAGATCATCGGCGGTTAAATCTTGGCTGAAATCATTGGCGCCACCGCTCACACGATCACTAGCGCCACCAGCTGCACCGGTCAGTTCGGCGATGACTCTTTCAACCGGACCGCCAGGGGCAAACTGGATCACGAGAAAAGCAATCGCCATGATGCCGAGCATCGTTGGTATGATAAGCAGAAGTCGCCGTAAGATGTAGGCGGCCATAATGAACCCCGATTAAAACGAATCGTTTTTTACAGTTTGGCTGCTTTTTCCGCGTCGTACCACCATGTTGATAAGAAAGGGAAACCATAATCCGGTTTTTTAACATCCGGAATGCCAAATTTGTTCCAATAAGCTAAACGATGGCCGTCAATATGCCAATTGGGTACTGTATAATAGTGTGCGCGTAAGATGCGATCAAGCGCACGGGCAGCTGTTTCCATCTCATCGCGAGATGTGGCGCTTTCGACCTTATCGATTATTGCATCAACTGCGTTAAGTTTGACGCCAGCTAAGTTGCCTGCGCCGGGCAGGTCAGCGGCTTGTGATGAAAAGGCATTATGAAACCCCTGCAAGGGTGTTGCAGAGAAACGCCGCGCAATACCAACCATGTCAAAATCGTAATTTTTCAATCGGTCTTGAAATTGCGCAGCATCCACTAGTCGCGATGTTGCTTTAATGCCTAATGCATTCAGATTTTGGATGAAGCCGCCAACAACCCGCTCAAAAACTTGAGAACGTAGCAAAAACTCCATCTCAAATTTTGTTCCGTCAGCCTTGGTGAGTACACCTTCTTTGAGCGTCCATCCAGCTTCTTTTAAAAGTTTTGATGCTTTTCGCAAAAGGGCGCGAGAGCGTCCTGTTCCGTCAGTTATAGGCGGAATGATCGCCTCACCAAAAACGCGCGGGTCCAGTTCGTCGCGAAACGGCTCCAAAAGCGCAAGCTCAGTGCCTACAGGTGGACCTTCAGCAGAGAATGTTGATGTTGCAAAATAGGTGGTTGAACGGGTATAGGCGCCGAAAAACTGATTTTCATTCAGCCATTCAAAATCAAAGGCCAGACCAACAGCTTCGCGCGTCTTAATATCGTTGAACTGTGGACGGCGCGAGTTCATAAAGAAAGCCTGCAAGTTTGCAGATTTTTCGCCGGGCACCCGCGTGGTAATCACCTTGCCTTGTTTAACAGCATCAAAATTATATTTGGTGGCCCAGTTGCGGGATATATTTTCAAGGCGAAAATCAATGTCGCCCTTGGTGAAGGCCTGAAAGGCCACCGAGGGGTCGCGGTAGAATTCTATGCGAACAATATCAAAATTTCCCTGACCCACATTAATCGGCAGGTCTTTGCCCCAGTAAGCGTCATTTCGATTGTATTCTATAAATTCACCGGGTTTAAATTTGCCAACCTGATATGCGCCAGAACCAAGTGGCGGCGTCATGGTGTTGGCGGTAAAATCTTGACCGTCATAAAAAGCTTTAGATAAAACCGGTAGGCTGGCGGCAGAGAATGGCTCAAACAGGCTTTGTTCTCCGTTGAATGTAAATTCAACCACACGGTCACCAAGAGCACGGCATCCCGTTAGGTTGCGCAAGGACAAGCCAATGCTGGGGTGGCCTTTTGTTGTGTCAGTTAAAGTTTCAACTGACCAGACCACATCACTGGCCATAACTGGCGTTCCATCTACAAACTGAGCTTCTTTGCGCATGGTGAAGGTGAAGACATTGCCGTCTTCTGAGACACTAATTGTCTCTGCAATCAGGCCATAGACCGAATCCGGTTCATCGGCTACGCCCGTCAAAAGGCTATCAAAGCAAATTTCAATGCCCATTGGCCCATCGCCTTTGGCTGCAAAACCGTTCATCGTATTATAGGTTTGAGGGTTTTGGTTATAGGCCCAGCCGTTTGGGATATAGGTAAATTTACCACCACGCGGGGCATTGGGGTCCGCATATTCTAGGTGCTTAAAATCTGCTGCATATTTAAGGTCACCAAAGATGGAAAGACCATGTAGGTCTTTCTGTCCAGCCGCCCAAGCAAAAGGAGAGACACCACTTGTAAGCGCCAATGCCGTGATGCTTTTGAGAAAAGTTCGTCTAGATGTATCGGTTCTTAGAAAAGCGGGTCTTCTATCAAAATCCATCTGCAGAGTCCTTAATATTACTTGGTCATCTAGTTGTCGCGTTCAAGATAGAATGTAGAGCTTAAAAGTGATAATGACAAAACAGTGTTTTTAAAAGAGGCTTGCCAAGCAAAAACCGCCCGAACATTGCTGCTCGGGCGGTTTTAAAAGTATTTAATTCTGCTTTACTCAGAAGGCAGTGGGGTAGGGTTGTCTGATAAAGTACGCATATAGGCGATCAGATTTGCGCGCGCTTCGATTTTCTTTAACCCACCAAAACCCATAGCGGTGCCTTTGATCCACTTGCTTGGTTTTTCCAAAAACCCGTCAAGTTCATCATAGGTCCATTTTTTGCCTGCGCCATATTCAGCCATAGAACCGGAATAACCAAAATCACTAACGCCAGCGATATCGCGGCCAACCACATCATATAGATAAGGGCCAACTTTGTTTGCCCCGCCTTTTTCAAATGAGTGACAGGCTGTGCAGCGCTTGACGAGTTTTTCTCCCGCGCCGACATCGGCAGATGCAAGCAATGGCCCGATAAGTTCAACGGCTTCTTCTTCTGTGCCTGCAGCACCTTCAGCTTCGGCCACTTCGATGATGTATCCGGGTTTTTCAGGTTTTTCGACGTGGAAGACGAGTTCTGATAAAAAGCTCACTCCCAGTGCTATGAAAATAGTGAACAAAAAGCCCATGGCGATAGTATTGAAGTCTGGTAATTTCATCGCGGTTGCGACTCCTTTTAATCTCGACGGTCTCAATATTTTTTATCTATATCGAAGCACCAATCATATTCAGCCAGAAATTACCCTGTTTGGCGCGAAAATCAACTCGAATAAAACGTGGAGCAGTGATTTTACAACCAATTTCCTATTTTATCTGGTTTATACGTTACAAATAACAACTTTCTTGATCTTGTTTAGGCATAGCGCAGCCGTTAAAACTCAGCGCCACATTATTTAACGCCGGAGTGCTTCGTTGATATGGCCCCTTTGATTCTGATTCCATCACGCATGGCATCGACCCGATTGCCTGGCAAGCCGCTTGCAGATATCAATGGCCTGCCAATGATTGTGCAGGTGGTTAATCGTGCGGTTGAGGCTGATATTGGTCATGTGGTTGTGGCTGCCGATACACAGGAGATTTGTGATGTCGTCTGTGCAGCGGGTGGTGAGGCCATTATGACTCGCGCGGATCATACGAATGGTTCGGATCGTATCTTTGAAGCTTTGGAGTTACTCGATCCTGATGGTGTGGTTGACACAATTATCAATGTTCAAGGTGATCTTCCAACAATTGATGCAGCTTCTATTCGTGCGGCTTATGATTTATTGAAGGATGAGGCGGTTGATATTTCCACCATTGCGGCTGAAATCACGGATAGAGAAGAAAAAAACAACCCCAATGTAGTGAAAGTGGTTGGCGCGCCGCTTGACGACAACAGATTGCGTGCGCTTTATTTTACCCGCGCAACCGCTCCACATGGCGAAGGCCCACTTTATCACCACATCGGCCTTTATGGCTACCAGCGCGATGCCTTGAAACGCTATGTGTCCATGTCGCCGTCCGTTTTAGAGCGCCGTGAAAGTCTCGAACAATTGCGCGCATTAGAAGCGGGGATGCGTATTGATGTAGCGCTCGTTGACACCGTTCCCCTTGGTGTTGATACTCCCGCCGATCTTGATAAAGCCCGCACCTATTTGAGTGGATTATAAAATGCCAGAAAATATTGGCGATAAAAGCCGCAGTAAAATTGCATTTCAGGGAGAGTTTGGAGCGAATTCTGACACGGCCTGTCGCGATATGTTCCCCACTATGGAGCCGCTTCCCTGCGAGACGTTCTTTGATGCTTTTGCCGCACTCAGCGGTGGGGCAGCCGATCTTGCGATGATCCCGATTGATAATTCGCTGGCGGGTCGTGTGGCTGATATCCATCACCTTCTGCCAGAATCAAAACTCCATATCATAGGCGAATATTTTCTGCCTATCCGTTTTCAACTGATGGTTTTGCCGGGCGTAAAAATAGAAGACATCACCCATGTCTACAGCCATATTCATGGGCTTGGGCAATGTCGCAATATTATTCGCGAAAATGGATGGAAAGCTATTGTGTCTGCCGATACAGCAGGTGCGGCTAAATTTATCGCTGAAGAAGGAGACCGCACAGGGGCAGCGCTCGCGCCCGTGCTTGCGGCAAGCCTTTATAAGCTCGATATTGTGGCCGAAAATGTTGAGGATGCCGACCATAACACGACACGCTTTGTGGTGTTGGCGCGTGAACCGCAGCCAATTCCCATGTCAGATGAGCACATTGTCACCTCGTTCATTTTTCGTGTGCGTAATGTGCCGGCAGCTCTCTATAAGGCCATGGGCGGTTTTGCGACAAATGGTGTGAATATGACGAAGCTTGAAAGTTATCAGCTTGATGGCAAATTCACGGCAACTCAATTCTATGCGGAAATTGATGGCCACCCAGATGAAAAGAGCGTGAAATTTGCCATGGAAGATTTGGGATTTTTCTCCGATGAAATTCGCGTACTTGGTACGTATCACGCAAGTCCTTTTCGTCAAAAAATAAAAGGCGAATAGCCGATTATTTATGACTGCTTTTGAGCTATTATATAAATCGGCGCATAGGTGAGAAAAATGCCTTCGTCGTCTTTAAACTGTTTTTCATAGACGCTCTCAAATTCAAGCAGTTTTTGACGCCCCCACGCTTGACCTGCATTACCGTTCACACCCGTTTGTCTCAGGTGTGAAAGCATGGCGTGCACTGTCGGGAAATGGATCTTTATTTCTTCTGTGTGGATATGTTTGATCGCCACATTGTGTGGCATCAAAGATGGCCAGTCCTCGACATTCGTATAGCGCGGTGCTTTGGCTTTTGATCCCATCACTTGCAATTCGGTAAAATGGTTGTCGGTGAAACTACTGAGCGCTAACCAGCCATTTGGCGCGAGCATGCCTGTTAGTTTTTCAAGCAGCGTTGCTGTGTCAAAAATCCATTGCACGGTTGATGACGAGGCAACCAGATCTAGATTTTCAGGTAAATCGATCTCTTCAATTGCGCCGGCTATAAAGCGCCAATTACTGGTGAGTTGATTGAGCTTCGGCGCTATATACTGCTGGCTTTCCTCAATCAAATCATTCGCTGTGAATGCGTCAATCTTTAGCCGGCTTATTAACTGTTCGCTGAGATGCCCTGTTGCGCAGCCAAATTCTAAAACGTGAGAATAGTTCTCACGCTGTGAGGTGGTGAGAAAATGATCAATGAGGGTCTTTGCAATCTCGGCCTGAACAACCGCATTTTGATGATAGTCTTTCAAGCTGCGTTTGAAGCTTTGCAAAACGTTCATGCGTTCGCGTACGGAGGGCTTACTCATCGCAAACCTCATCCCAGCTCTGCCAAAAGCTAAAAGGAACATGGGCCGCATCGATTGTTTTAATCATATCGCTTTGTGGCTCCCAAGCTCGTTCCATATTAGCGAGCGGAAAAATGCGATCTTTGCGGCTAAGCCAGATACGGTCCCACAACTGCGAGGGTGCATCACCGCGCTCAAGGATGGCGATAAGTTCTGCCTTGCGGGCGCTAACATCAATAATCTGTTCTGGTGCCTTGGCATTGTGGGCGCGGCTTAAGAAAACTTGGAAACTGTCCTCGGATAATGTGTCGATGGTTTTTTGCATGGCGAGAGGGGGGATGCCACGCTCGCGATCAACCGGGGTCATTGTGCCATTTATTGCAATTTTACGATCAAAGATATCCGCTCTATTTTCCTGCCAATGACAATAAGAGGCAATGCCAAAAGACCACGCTATAAGCGTGCGCTTTGAATAGGCAGATAGATCAGGCAGGTTATCATTCAGGTCTCTATAATCTGAAATAAACAAGACATCAGAGGCGCCCGCTAATGAAGAAAACACATCGCTTCCAACCGCCCAGCCGCCAAAGACGACAATGACGTGGGTCGCTTCGTTGTTTTGTTTTAACCAGACATGGTTCATGCCTTTGCCTCACTTGATCGCGCGTGCATTTTTTATAAAACCTTTGCCAGATGACACATAGCAGCGCAAACTTTTGAAAGCTCATCTTTGCTGATAATGAACGGAGGCATGCAATAAATATTGTGGCCAAAGGGTCGCAACCAAACGCCAAGCTCTTTGCATAAAGGATGGGCTTTGTCTGCGCTAATTTGGTGATCCATTTCAATCACCCCCATTGCGCCCAATACCCGCACATCTTTGACATGCGGTAACGTACGCGCGGGCGCTAGTTGCTCGGTCATTTGCGTCTCAAGTGTGGCGACATTCGCCGCCCAAGGAGTTTTTGCAAGAAGATCAAGGCTGCTGGATGCCGCCGCACAGGCCAATGGATTTGCCATGAAGGTTGGCCCATGCATGAAAACGCCGGGCTCTCCTTCGCCAATGCTTTGAGCTACCTTGTCGCTTGTCAGTGTTGCGGCAAAAGACAGAGTGCCGCCGGTCAGTGCCTTGCCCAAGCACATGATATCCGGTTCAATGGCGGTATGGTTGGTTGCAAACATTTTGCCAGTTCGGCCAAAGCCTGTGGCTATCTCATCGAAGATCAAAAGAATATTGAATTCATCGCACAAGAGCCGCGCCTGATTGAGATATTCAGGATGATAAAAATTCATACCACCCGCGCCCTGGGCCACAGGTTCTAGGATAAAGGCTGCAATGGTTTTGTGGTGGGCCTCAAAAAGATGCCTGAGCAGTCCAAGCCCATTTTGCTCTGGGTCGCCATTCCATTCCTCACCGAAGTTGATCGGCGGTTGTTCGACAAAGTGTTGAGTACTAAGCGCGCCTTGAAACAGATGATGCATGCCCGTTGTTGGGTCACAAACGCTCATCGCTTTCCACGTATCACCGTGATAGCCAGAACGGATGGTCGCAAATTGAACCTTGTCAGGGGAGCCGCTTGCATAATGATATTGCACGGCCATTTTCATGGCGACTTCAACGGCAACTGACCCGCTATCACAATAAAAAATCCGCTGCATGGAAGGCGGCGTAATAGCGAGTAATTTTTGGCCAAGCTCAATCGCTGGTTCATGGGTAAGCCCACCAAACATGACGTGAGGTAATTGATCGAGTTGTTGTTTGACAGCACCCACAATAGCGGGATGGCCATGGCCATGAATGGCGCTCCACCAAGACGACATAGCGTCAATGAGTTCAGTGCCATCATCAAGCGTGAGGTGCACGCCTTTTGCGCTGCGAACAAGATGTGTCGGGCCGGGCTGCGTAACATTGGTATAGGGGTGCCAGAGATGCTGCGCATCAAATGCCTGTGGGGTCATGTCATAGCCCCGCCAATTGGTGGTGCTTGGGTGAAAAGATTTAAATCAAAACCATCATTAAAGGCAGCTTTCAGCGTTTCTGGTGTCAGCTCATCTAAATGCGCCAGTCGGCCAAGGCGCGACACCTCTCCAAAATCACAAATAGTTTTTTCAACCGCTTCACAAGCCTCGCCGATAAAAGCAACGCCCAGCACTTCGCATCCTGTATCGCGCAGAGCTTTCACAGATAAGAGCGTATGATTGATGGTGCCAAGCGTGGTGCGGGCGCAAAGAACAACGGGTGCATTCCATTTGACGAATAGATCAAGAAACAGTTTCTCGCGGTTAATAGGCACCATAATGCCGCCAGCTCCTTCGACCACCAATGGCGTATCTATAGCTGGCAAAGAAAGTGAGTCTGTCGCAATATTTAGAGCTTCGGCTTCAGCGGCAAGGTGTGGTGAGGCGGGCATGGATAGGCGGTAAGTCTCTTCGAGGACATTGCAATTAGTTAGCCGACTTATAATTTGGCTATCAGTTTCCCCCTCTAGCCCGCATTGGACAGGTTTCCAATATGTGGCTTGAAGCGCTTGTGTCAGCGCTGCAGCAAAGATCGTTTTGCCGATGTTTGTATCTGTTCCTGTGATGATGAATGTCTGGCTCAACCGATCGCCTCCCGTTCGCGGGCAAGGATTGTAAACATTTCGGCGATACTATCAGCGGAGGTATTGAGGGTAATCGAGATACGCAATCGCGCCGTGCCGCGTGGTACAGTCGGTGGGCGAATACCACGCACATCAAAGCCATTATCCTGAAGGCGCGCGGCCAGGGCCATTGTCTTTTTATCGTCGCCAATAATCACCGGAATGATCTGGCTTTGCAGATCGCTTAAACCGCATGTCTCAAAGGCCTGCTGGTGAGCGTGAGCGATCAGATCATGGGCGGCTTTTTGACGGCTTGGATTATCGCGCAAATCATTCAAGCTAGCGCGCACCAGTGCGGCATTGAGAGGCGAGGGCGCGGTTGAAAAAATAAAGCCGCGCGCCTTGTTGATCAATGTTTCAATCAAGGGCGCTGCCCCACAAATCAATGCGCCGGATGCGCCGAGAGATTTGCCGCAGGTATGCAGTGAGATAATATTGCGTTGCCCCGCATAGTCATGAGCAAGCCCACGGCCTAAGTTTCCAAAAAGGCCCGTTGCATGGGCTTCATCAATAACAATGATCGCGTCATGGCGTTCAGCCATGCTCACAAAATCGGCAATCGGCACAAGATCACCATCCATGGAATAGACGCTTTCAACGCTCAACCAAACGCGACCAGTGCCGCCGTTATCGCGCCACTCTTTTATTTTTGCTTCCGCATCACCTGCATCATTATGGTTGAAGGCCACAGTCTGGGCGCGCCCAAGCTTCATGCCGTCATGGGTGCTTGCATGGATCAAGGCATCATAAACGACCAAATCTTCTTGTCGTGGCAATGTGCTAAAGATCGCGGTATTGGCCGCAAATCCGCAACCCATGAAGAGCGCACGCTCAACGCCGAAAAAATCTGCGGCTTCCTTTTCAAGGAGTTCATGTTCATCGGCATTCCCGCGTAAGAGCCGCGAGCCGCCAGAACCCACCCCAACGCCGCGTTCAAGCGCGTCGATCGCCGCAGTGCGCAATGTATCTGAAGCAGCAAGCCCCAAATAGTCATTGGATGAAAAATCATGTCCTGAGCGCGAGATAAGCGAGCGATAACGGCCTCTGGATTTTAGAGAATCCAGTGCGCTGTCATAACTGGCGAACATGCTCATCTGCTGCCGTCACATCCTGCGGCCATGGCTTCGATACCAAGCTTTGTAAAGAGAGCCGCATCTTTATCTTCTTCTGGATTATCGGCTGTTAGAAGCGTGTCGCCCACAAAGATAGAATTGGCACCAGCAAAGAAGCACATCGCCTGCATTTCATCGCTCATATCCGTGCGTCCTGCGGAAAGACGTACATGACATTTTGGCATCAAAATACGGGCGAGTGCGATGGTGCGGACAAATTCAATTGGATCAAGTTTTTCAACCTCAGCCAAAGGCGTGTCGCTCATCGGGATCAGCATATTGATCGGCACGCTGTCGGGGTGCTCTTCCAATGTGGCAAGGGTGAGCAACATATCAACACGGTCCATTTGTTGTTCGCCCATACCAACAATGCCACCGGAACAGACTTTAATGCCCGCTTCGCGCACACGGTTTAATGTGTCAATGCGATCGGCAAAGGTGCGTGTTGTGATAATTTCAGAGTAATAGCGCTCACTGGTGTCGATGTTGTGATTATAATAATCAAGACCAGCTTCTTTCAGACGTATAACCTGATCGACTTCCAGCATGCCAAGCGTCATGCAGGTTTCCATGCCCATGTCTTTGACACCTTGAACCATGGCTTCAATGGTTTGCATATCCCGCTCTTTAGGCGAGCGCCATGCAGCGCCCATGCAATAACGCGTAGCACCAGCCTCTTTGGCTTTGCGTGCTTCTTTGAGCACTTTTTCAACTTCCATCAATTTGGAAGCAGGCAATTGAGAGCCATTGCGCGCGGATTGACTGCAATAGGCACAATCTTCGGCACAGCCGCCGGTTTTGATGCTCAAGAGTTTGCTGCGCTGGACTTGATTAGGGTCGAAATGCTTTCTGTGCACGCTATGTGCTTGAAAAAGCAGGTCATTAAAGGGTTGAGAATAAATTTCGTCCGCTTCTTCGCGCGTCCAATTATTACGTATTTCTAATTTTTTAAGCACCGTAAAGCTCCATAATCTCGTTTTAATTGGTTTTTACAGATTATTTCTCAAAGGGTATAGGTGAATATGTTATTTTATTGATGGAAAGAATCGGAAACAGGATAGCTAAATTGCAATGCCGAGCCCGATTAACAGAATAGCTAATAAAAGCAGTGCTGTCAGCGTTAATGAACGACGGTAAAACTTGAGAGCAATGAAAATATCATCTCTTGTTAGATTGTGGCGCCCATGGCCCATTGTTGCCAGATCAACAATTTTGTTTTCATAAGCGCGCACACCACCCAATGTTATCCCCAGCCCACCTGCCATGGAAGCTTCCGGCCAGCCAGCATTGGGCGAGATGTGATGCGGGGCATCGCGGAACATAGCATTTATCGCCTCTTTGCCATTTCCTTTGCGGCTGAAGGTGGCGCTTGCGGCAAATAAAAGGGCTGTTAGACGAGAGGCAGGATAATTCACTACATCGTCAAGCCGTGCGGCGGCACACCCAAAAGACAGATATTTTTCCGATTTATAGCCAATCATACTGTCAGCGGTATTTATCACTTTATAGATCAAGGCCCCCGGTAATCCAAAAAGCGCCATCCAGAACAAGGGTGCGATCACGCCATCGGATGTATTTTCGGCAAGGCTTTCAATCGCAGCTTTTGCAATCTCACTCTCGTTCAATGCATCTGGGTCACGCCCGACAATGTGCCTTATTGCCTCGCGGCCAGCCTCTAAGCTCACATCAAGCGCATCGGCCACGGCTTTTACAAAGGTATGCAGGGATTTTTGTGCGAGAAGAGAAGAAGCAGCGATAGCCTCGATTAGTGGCCCGCCCGTGAGGGAGCGCGTAAAGCTTGTTAAAATAATGGCCGCAATGAAGGTGATAACGAGCAAGAACAGCAAGGCCAACGCACCATTGAGTTTACGGGCTTCATTTGAAAAAGATGGCCTGTTCAAGAGTTTATCAAGCAGTGAAATGATCCAGCCAAACCACACAACAGGATGACGAATGAGGGTATAAAGCCAGTTTGGATAACCGATCAAGCGCTCAAATAAGAGAGCGATGAAGGCGATCAGCACATTGGTCACAAGATAAGTCATTCACTGCTCACCGCTTTTTGGAGGCGGTTTAAATTGTGGTCACAGTCCACAAGGCCGATGCGCAGCCAATGTGGATTATAATCAAACCGGCGAACATATATTTTATGGCTGAGAAGGCGCATGAATAAAGCGTCTGCATTATCCTCTTCAATCAGGGTGAAAAGGTCTGTGCGACCACAAATTCTAAGCCCGTTATCCTGCAATAGTTTGTTGAACACACTAGACTTGGCCTTCAAAGTTTCGCGTGTTTTTGTTTGCCAATCGACATCTTGAAGCGCTGCTCTGCCAAGGCTAAGTGCCGGGCCAGAGACAGCCCATGTGCCAAGATACGCAGATAGTCGGGCGCAAATATCGGGCCGGGCGATGGCAAAGCCGAGCCTCAAGCCCGCAAGACCGAAAAACTTACCAACTGACTTTAAAATAATCACATTATAATCGCGTGTCAGCGCCGCCGCTGTAAGGTTTGGCTCACAATCCCCAAAGGCCTCATCAACAATCAGCCATCCGCCCGCATTACTATGGCGTGCCGCGAGAGTTTTGAGAGTGTCAGCGTCATAGGTTTTGCCATCAGGATTATTAGGATTGACCAAAACCGTTATGCCGTCTGCCGCGCCCTCATGTGGGGTTTTAATCTGATTGATGTCTTGGCCGTTGCGCGCCCAAGCCGCAGCATGATCACCATAGGTGGGCGAGACAATTGAAACGCTTTTTGCATTTAAGAGCGAAGGCAGCATTTGAATTAAAAGGGCGCTTCCAGGAGCTGCAATCAAATGATTTGCGCTGGGCGCGCCATAATAGCGAGCGGCCGCATCAAGCAATGCGTTCATATGAGACGGCTGTGGTAATTGATGCCAATGCGAGGGTGCAATAGAGGGAAGCGGATAGGGGTGAGGATTGATGCCAGTGGATAGATCAAGCCAGTCTTCGGCCTTGCCTGCATCATAGCCCGCCTTGATGGCAAGCTGCATTGCCTCTTCTATATCGCCGCCATGAATGATTGTCGTCATGATGGTTGGCCTCTTGCAATATCAAGCAGACGGTCAAGCGCGACGTTTTCTTCCAGATGGTTTGCAAGACCATCCAACGTTTCTTCGATGACGTGCGCGTAAGACATGCCACAATTTTTCGACCCCAATGCAGCAAGATAGGCGTGTCTGAAATCATCGCTTGCGAAAATACCGTGCAAATAGGTGCCAGAAATTTGTCCGTCTCTCACACTGGCGCCTTCATAGCGTGCGCTAATACGGGCGAAGGGCCGTGCACAATCAGGCCCTGTTGTTTCTCCCAAGTGCATTTCATAGCCAACCAACTTTTTGTCTGTAGCGTGATGATATGCAGTGCTGATTTCAAGTGATTTTTTCTCCACTAATGTTGTTTCAACATCAAGAAGACCGAGGCCTTTGATACTTCCTGCAGGCCCTTCAATGCCGTTTGGGTCATGGATCATTCGCCCAAGCATTTGATAACCGCCACAAATCCCAAGCACGCGGCCGCCACGTCGAATATGGGCTTTGAGATCAATATCCCAGCCTTGGGTTTGAAAAAACTCCATATCGGCAATGGTTGATTTTGATCCGGGTATTAATATCAAATCCGCATCGGCGGGCAATATCTCACCGGGTTGCACAAAGGTCACCGCCACATTGCTCTCTAGGCGTAAAGGATCAAGATCATCGAAATTAGCAATGCGCGATAATCGCGGCACTGCGATTTTTATGATGCCGTCTTCTTGGGTCATTGTATCAAGGGCTAATGCATCTTCTGCTGGCAGATTTCGAGCTGATGCAAAATGTGGCACAACACCCGCAGACCGCCATCCTGTTTGTTGCTCAATGATGCGCAAGCCTTCATCAAAAAGACTGGTGTCACCGTGAAAGTTATTAATGAGAAAAGCTTTGATTCTCACTGCATCAGCATTGTTTAACACGTGCTTCGTGCCAACGAGCGAGGCAATGACACCGCCGCGATGGATGTCGCCAACGAGCAAGACAGGTAAATCAGCGGCCTGTGCAAAACCCATATTGGCAAGATCAGCCTCGCGCAGATTAACCTCAGCTGGACTGCCAGCCCCTTCCACCAAAACCAGATCAGCTTCTTTTTGAAGATGCTCATAGCTTTTCAGAATTTGGGGCATAAATTGGGCGCGGTTTTTGAAATAATCACGGGCACTCATGGTGGCCACGCGCTTGCCTTGCACAATCACCTGACTGCCAATATCCGTTTCTGGCTTAAGTAGTACTGGGTTCATATGGACGCTTGGTTCAACGCCGCAAGCTTTGGCTTGCAGCGCCTGCGCTCGGCCTATCTCGCCGCCCTCCATGGTGACAGCCGCATTGTTTGACATATTTTGCGGCTTGAAAGGGCGCACGCTCATGCCTCGGTTTTTGAACGCACGGCAAAGCCCAGCGACAATCAATGATTTCCCAACATCCGAGCCAGTGCCCATCACCATCAGCGCGCTCATGCCTCATCACTCCACTCTGCTGCAATGACATGGGCATATGATCCCATGATGCGCCCTTGATGCACCCCCATAGAAACTTCAGTTTCATCAAGTGCATTACTTGCCTGAAACAAGGCTGCTCCGTCTTGACTGGCTGTGAGTGTGGAATAATGAAACTCATGACCGCGCAGTCGTTTTGGCCATGGCAGAGGGCTGTCGTGGGTGAGTTTTCTGTACCCTAAATGTCGCGTGCGGTTTTCAAAACTTGTAGTAACAGGCAATAGACCTGCCATAAAATGTGCGGTTCCATTGGCATCAATCAGTTGATCCCCCATCACCATGAACCCACCACATTCGCCGTAGATAAGAGCTTGTTTGGCGCGGGCTCGCAGACCATCGATAAAGTTGGTGTTCTCGCTCAAGGTGCCAGCATGAAGTTCTGGATAACCGCCCGGTAAAAACACGGTATCGACTGAAGGGTCTGGGGCTTCATTAGCCAAAGGCGAAAATGGTAAAATTTCTGCGCCCGCGTCTCGCCAGCCGTCGAGGAGGTGTTGATAAGTAAAGCTGAAGGCCTCATCTTGAGCAATGGCAATGCGTTGACCGAGTGGTGGGAGAGGTTTTGTTTCATTATGGGATTGAGCGAGAGGATCGCAGATGGATGTCAACATTGCTAAATCGATGTGCTTGGCTACACAATCGGCGGCGCGCTCAATGAGCTCCTCAATATTTGTCTGCTCAGATGCTTGAACAAGACCCAGATGCCGAGATGGCATGACAAGCTGCTCATCGCGGGGCAGGCACCCAAGTACAGGCATCCCAACCTGAGCGGCCGCCTGATTAAGCAGTGCTGAATGGCGCGGGCTGCCGACCCGATTAAAAATAACACCCGCTACCGTGACGTCATGACGGAATGTCTTAAAGCCATGAAGAAGGGCTGCAGCTGAGCTGCTTTGCGCGCGGGCATCAACAATCAAAATCACAGGAAGATCAAGCATGGCGGCAATATCAGCTGTTGAACCCGTGCCATCAATGGCCCCGTCAAAAAGGCCCATAACGCCCTCAACAATAAAAAGACCATCAAGACTTGCGGCGAGGCTTTGAACAAATGCGGGCCCCATTGCCCAACTATCGAGATTAATACACGCTGTGCCACCGGCAAGGGTGTGAAACGCGGGGTCAATATAGTCAGGACCCACTTTGGCGCTTAACACAGCTTGCCCGGCGCGCTTTAATGCCCGCAGAATGCCGAGTGTGATAAGAGTTTTGCCCGCACCGGAGTGGGGGGCAGCAATAACACAGCCTGTTTGTGGTTGAGCGCTCAAAAAGAATCCTACATCTTGACGTTTAAGATTGATGTATAGAACGAGGTTATGATGCACTCAATCAATTATGAAGACGGATAACAAGAAGACGATGGAAAATAAGGGCCGCAAACCTTTGAGAGACGACGGACAGCCACTGAAACGCGGTTGGACAACGGGTGCTTGTGCCACAGCCGCGACCAAATCCGCGCTTCACGCCCTCTTAAACGGGACTTTTGAGGATCCAGTTTCCATCACTTTGCCAAAAGGGGAGCGACCGAGTTTTCCACTGGCGCATGAAAAAAGCGGTGATGGCTATGCTGAAGTTGGTATTATTAAAGATGCAGGCGATGACCCCGATGTCACCCATGGCGCGATGATTATTGCCCGCGTTATGAAAGCACAACCAGGTGCAGGCATTGTTTTTAAGGGAGGCAAGGGCGTGGGGATAGTGACAAAGCCCGGCCTGCCCATTCCTGCCGGACAACCGGCTATAAACCCCGTGCCTCGTGCATTAATGAGCGCGGTTATCACCACACTTTGTGAAGAACATGGGGAGCGAGCAGACATAGAGGTCGAAATTTCTGTGCCAAATGGCGAAGAGCTGGCCGCAAAAACATGGAACCCGCGGCTTGGTATTGTTGGCGGGCTTTCTATTCTTGGCACAACGGGCATTGTACATCCGTTTTCTTGTTCGGCATGGATTCACTCGATTCATCGGGGTATTGATGTAGCCTGCGCCGAAGGCTTGCACCATGTGGTAGGCTCGACTGGTTCAACCTCTGAAAAAGCCGTGCAGGACCATTTTGGTCTGCCTGATCATGCCATGCTGGATATGGGTGATTTTGTTGGCGGTCTATTGAAGTATTTACGCAAACATCCCGTGTCGCGTCTTACCATTGGGGGTGGTTTTGCCAAGCTTACCAAACTTGGTCAAGGTTTTATGGACCTTCATTCAGGGCGCTCGCAGGTGGATTTCAATTGGCTGGCTGCGCGTGCTGTGGAGGCGGGCATTGCTCTTGCTGCCGATGACATTCGTGCTGCGAACACAGCTCAACATGCACGCGAAATTGCGCTTGAAGAGGGTGTTGATCTGGCCCCTGTTATCGCACGTCACGCGCGCGAAAAAGCAAGTGCAATGATGCAAGGCGCACCGGTTGAAATTGATGTTATGGTGGTCGATAAACAAGGTATTATCATCGCGCATGAGGTCATAGATGAGTAAACGACTTCTCATTTTGGGGGGCACAAGCGAGGCCCGTGCTCTGGCAAATCAGCTAAATGAGTTGGAATATGATATCATATCATCACTGGCGGGGCGCACGGATAATCCGCTTTTACCTGATGGATCGACACGGATTGGAGGTTTTGGTGGGGTCGACGGATTGTCTGCCTATTTAAAAGCAGAAAATATTAACCTGCTGATTGATGCAACCCATCCTTTTGCTGCGCGTATTTCCAGCAATGCTGTAGAGGCAGCGCATCGATCAAACATTCAAATTATCCGTTTAGAACGCCCGCCTTGGAGTGCTGAAAAGGGTGACATATGGCATCATGTGCAAAGTTTGGAAGATGCCGTGGCGATCTTGCCGGAAGAGGCAACAGCATTTGTTACAATTGGGCGGCAACAGCTTGGGGCTTTTTTAGAGCGCGATGATCTGCGCATTATAGCGCGCGCCATTGAAGAGCCAAAAATTTCTTTACCTGGAAATTGGAAAGTTTTACTCGACCGTCCACCATTTTCGCTCAAAGACGAGCTCGCTCTTTTTCAAAAATATCAAATTGATGTTTTGGTGACAAAGAATGCAGGGGGGAGCGAAACGCGCGAAAAGCTTTTGGCCGCAAGGCAATTACAAAAGCCAGTCATCATCGTCAACCGCTTACCGAAACCACCGGTTCCCCTGTTTGAAACAGGGGCTGCGGTGGTGGACTATTTGAAGTCTAAGGCCTGATTTTATTTGATTTTTAGGTTTTTAAAGAGATCACCAAAATCAGCGCTATTAATTTCTACCGCATCGCTCTTTTGTGTCGGTGAATTGCCACCAGCGTAGTCTTCTAATGACTGTGAAACAGTGTTTTTCAATGAACCTTCTTGACCAAATGTAAATTCAGCGACTTTAAAATCTGCACTTGCTGTGCCTGCTGAAACCAAAATCATTGCTGCTGTTGCTAAAATAACTTTTTTCATAACGTCTACCCTTTGTGTGTTCGGCAGTTCAGCTGCCTTCTATGACTATAAGGTGGGTAGGGTGGGCTTCACTTACGAATCAATGAAAAGCGATAGAGAGGTAACTTGAACTCACAACAATGAGAGCGCGGGGTGTTATCGCTTTTTCTTTCCTTTGTTGCGCAACACATGTGCAAATGATGCATCATAAAGAGCGCTGTCTTTGAAATTATGCTGTTCAAAAACTCGTCCGACAAATATCAGCGCGGTGCGTGTAATTTTGGCTTTGCGAACCTTGTCGCGGATATCTGATAGTGTGCCGCGGATTATGAGTTGATCTGGCCACGTGGCGCGGTAGATCACAATCACGGGACAATCAGCCCCATAATGCGGTGTGAGTGTTTCTTCGATATGCTTTAAGTTTCGTATAGAAAGATGAATGGCAAGGGTTGCCCCTGAACGACCAAAGGTGTCGAGATCTTCGCCCTCGGGCATACTCGATGCTTTGCCTGAGGTGCGAGTGACAATCACTGATTGTGCAATTTCTGGAAGCGTTAATTCCATTTTCAATTCCGCCGCCGCCGCCGCATAGGCAGCCACACCTGGGACAATCTCAAAGGGAATATCAAGGGCATCAAGTCGCCTAATTTGTTCTGCGAGTGCACCATAAAGCGATGGATCGCCCGAATGAACCCGCGCGATGTCTTCACCTCGCTTATGAGCCGCTTCAATGTCAGCCATGATTTCATCAAGATTCATGGGGGCTGTATCTTTGACGAGGGCATTACTAGGGGCTGCCTCAACAATAGCCTCTGGCACAAGTGAGCCTGCATAAAGACATAAGGGACAGCGCTCAATTAAACGCAATCCGCGAACTGTAATGAGATCTGGGGCACCGGGTCCCGCGCCAATAAAATAAACGGTCATCGTTTTATCCTTCAGATTTCTTTGCGGTCATAGCCGCGCGGCGTGTAGACCCATGTTTTGCCGTCGCCGGTGTTGAGCGTTTTGGAATTCGAAGAACCAACCATCACCAGCGTCAGCATATCCACATCCTCGCTGTTCACCGTATCAAGCGTGAAGACGCGCACGTGCTCTGCGGGGCGACCGAGGTCAGTTGCTAAAATAACTGGCGTATCACCGGGGCGGGAGGTGCGTAAAATATCAAAAGCTTCATCCAGCAAGGTCACACGACGTTTTGAGCGTGGATTATAAAAGGCAATCACAAAGTCACCCTTTGCTGCTGCATGAAGCCGCTTGATGATATCATCGCGTGGGGTCAGCAAATCAGACAGTGATATGCAGCAAAAATCGTGACCAATGGGTGCGCCTATACGTGCGGCGGCGGCTTGAAAAGCGGAAATGCCGGGAGAGACAGTCACCTCCACGCGCCGTGCGCCATCAGATAAGGGGCCTTCGGCAGCGCCTGTATCAATTAGTTCATAGGCAAGTGTCGCCATGGCATAAATGCCTGGGTCACCGGAACACACAACGGCCACGTTCTTGCCAGCGCTTGCAAGTTCCATGGCATGGCGCACGCGTTTTTCCTCTGCGCCGAGAGGAAAGCGGTGTTCTTGTTGGATGCTTTTTAAATCTTGAATGAGATCGAGATAAAGATCATAGCCCACCCAGTCAGATGCTTGACGCAGAAGTTGAGCTGCTTCGCCAGAGCGCCATGACGTGTCGCCTGGCCCTACACCGACAAGAAAAACACGACCTCGGCTTTGCCCAAGAGTGATAGCGGTGGGTGAGGGGGCCTCTCCTATGGCAGCGGTCACTTTCGCGGTCTTTTGTTTGGTAAGGCGCAATTGACCACTTGGACCGACAGCTGCAAGTGCCGCCCCTTCGGCAACACCGGCAACACCCACTTCTGCTTTCACAACCTTCGATGGATTTTCAAGGCGGTGTTCTTGGGTCGCCAGTTTTGGTTTTGAAAAGAAGCAGGCAGGCACATTAAAATGATTGGCGACAGCATGTAGGGCTGCCTCATCGGACTTGATGTCGATTGATGCGATACATGCCAGTGCAAAAGGGGATACTTTCGCATCAGTGAGTATTTTTGTACCAAGCTCAATGGCTTCATGGGCGGGCGCTCCGCGCTCTGACCCCATACCTAGCACCAGTGTTTTGGGGTGATAGACGAGATGATTTTCTGCGCCTTCTAAAAGACTGCTGGTGATGGAAATCTTTAAAGTACCATCGCCATGGATTGGAAGCTGGCTTTTGGTTAGCCATTCTGCGGTGCCTGAAAGCTGAATGCTTTCGCCGGCGAGAACCTGCGCCATAAAAGCTTTGGCGTCATTGGGGTTTGATAAATGATACCCTTGTGGCGGCTGATCGAGGGCAATACCAAAATTCACATCACCTGATGTGGTGATGGCTGGGTGTGTATCCAAATCTTTTGCTATTTTGTGGGCTAAATCATTGGCCCCATGATGACCACCTAAAAGGGGCACCACAGCGTTGCCATCTTCTGCGACGGCGATCACGGGCGGTTCTTGCCACTTGTCACTTAAAATGCCGCCAAGGCATCGGATGAGAATACCACTTGAACAAAGGCCGATGATCGGGCGGGCTTGTTTGAATAACGATTGCAAATGCTCGCCTGTTTTGGTGAAGGAAATATCCCCGCTTGCGCGTTTTGACAAGGCGTGGATTTCTACATCATGCATTGTTGCCTTAAGGCGCTTGGCGGTTGTTTCACCACGTTTTGAAAGCACGATGATTGCGGGATTCTTATTGGCCATCGGTTGCTCCCCAGCGTTCTGCGCCTTTATAGATCAAAATGGTTGAAAAATATGGCTGCTTACCTTCTTCAACCTCATTCAACGGTGTAATTTTTTCGCCCGCACCTGTGGCGTGTTCAATCAGGATAGCCGCATCTGCAAGGCCAAGTTTGCGTAAAATAGTGCGTAGCTTTCCAAAATGTCGCCCCACCTTAATAATTGCTGCTGCTTCGGTATTAGCCAGTTCAACTTCCAGTATGGTTTCGTCCATGGGGGCGGGTAGAATTTTTAGGCGTTCATTACGCGCACTTAACGGCCGCCCACTTGCTGCGGCACAGGCTGTAAGTGAGGTGATGCCGGGTATAATCTCGCACTCAAAACGATTTGAGAGGCGTTCCACAAGATACATGGCCGAGCCATAGAAAAAGGGGTCGCCCTCGCATAAAAGAGCGACATCATTTCCAGCTTGAAGAGTCTCAGCGATATGGCGTGCGGCCACATCATAGGCATCTGACGCGGGCGTGCGTTCAACACGCATGGGCATGGTGAAACCATATTCTTTGGCGCCCACAGGAATATGGGGGGCTGCGATCTCACGGGCAAAACCAGTGCTCTTGTCACCAGTTGCAGGATGGGCAACAGGATAAGCAATCATGGCGCCAGACTGGATCACGCGAACTGCTTTTAAGGTGAGAAGTTCAGGATCACCCGGACCAACACCGATGGCATATAATCGTCCGCTCATGGTTTTGTGACCCGCCATTGCAACACGCTCATGCGCGGTTCAAGCGCGTGCATACGCCCCACATTAGTGAGATGTGATATATCAAGGCGTACAAGATCGCCGCCATAAGTTTTGTGAAGCGATATGGCTTGCGCTTCGCCTTCTAAGGTCACCGTATTGGCAACTAAAATGCCGCCACTGCGCAAGGCGCGCCATGCTGTATCAAACAGGCCATCTGTGGTGATGCCACCGCCAATGAAAATAGCATCTGGCGTGGGTTGATCTTTCAAGCTGTCAGGAGCTTTGCGCGCAACGATGTCAAGCGTGGGAACGCCAAGGGCTGGTGCGTTCTCTGCAATCATAGCAAGGCGGGCTTCGTCGCGTTCAAAGGCAATCGCCTTTGCACCACGCGCTGCGCGCATCCATTCAATCGCAACTGATCCACAGCCTGCGCCTATGTCCCACAAAAGCGCATTGGGATAAGGGGCGAGTGCTGAAAGCGTGGCCGCACGCACCTCGCGTTTGGTGAGTTGGCCGTCATGGATAAAGGCGTCATTTGGCAATCCCGCGATGCGCGGTTGGATAACGGCTTTTTTGCCGGCAATGCATTCAATGGCCAGCATATTGAAATCAGCAAAATTATGCTGTGTTACTTCATCGGCTAAGCAAGATACGACGCGTTCTTCTTTGCCGCCTAAATGTTCAAGCACCGTGATTTTTGATTTTTCAAATCCCCGCCCAATAAGAAGCTGTGCTGCCTCATTAACAGTCTTGCCGCTTGATGTTAGAGCTAAGATTTTATTGTTCGGTTCAATAAAAGCCTGCAAGCGCGAGACGGCGCGGCCATGCAAGGAGATTGTGTCCACATCTTGCATAGCCCAGCCAAGATGATTGGCCGCGAGAGAAAAACCGGATGGGTATGGAATGGTCAAAATTTCATCAGCTGGAATTGTGCGAACCAATGTTGAGGCAATACCGAAATGAAACGGATCACCTGTCGCCAAAATGGTAATAGCCTCACCGCGTCGCTCATGTAAAGAGCGTATTGTTTCATGAATACGACTAGTCCACGGGGTGACCTGTTTGCCTTTAAGCGCCTCGCTCGGAATGCTTTGCAATACCCGTTCAGGCGCAATTAGATTGTTGGCCTGATCAAACAAAAGGCGGGCAGGCGGGGTTAGGCTTTCAAGGCCGTTATCTCCAATGCCGATTATCGTGAGCCATGCAGCATGTGCCATCAGGCGGCAACCTTGTCTCGTGCGAGTTTTGAAATGGCATTCAAGGAGGCTGACGCAATGGCGCTTCCACCACGGCGGCCTGTGAGTGTGATGAAAGGAACCCCGCGAGGATTGGCGGCAAGTTCTGCCTTTGATTCTGCCGCGCCGACAAATCCAACAGGAGAAGCCAGAATAGCGGCTGGTTTTGGAGCGCCCGCATCAATCGCTTCTAACAGGGCAAAAAGGGCTGTGGGCGCATTGCCGATGACAACGATGCTGCCGACAAGTTGTTCGTGCCACAAGCTCACCTGTGCGGCAGAGCGTGTTGTTTTTTGATGGCGCGCAAGACTCGGCACTTGGTCGTGGTTTAAAAAGCACATCACCTCATTTCCTGTTGGCAGGAGTGAAGCAATGATGCCGGAGCGCACCATCTCGCAATCGGTGATAATCGGTGCGCCATTTTGTAACGCGCGTGTGGCAGACGCAACAACATTATCAGAATAAGCGACGTCGGCTGCAAGATCAGTCATGCCGCAGGCATGGATCATCCGTTCCACCACATCACCGATGTCCGTGGGCAGCGCTGTAAAGTCCACTTCATCGCGGATGGTAGCAAATGATTTGGCATAGATGGCGGTTGGGTCTTTTAAATAGTCCATCACGCGCCTCCTTTTTTGTCTGGCGCACTAACTGGTCGCAGAGTTGTCGGACCAAGCGGGTGATCCGCATGAGGGTAGGGATGGTGGGTATGGCTATGGTCATGCTCATGCGTATGCTCGCCATGGTCGTGGTTATGATCGTGTCCATGGTCATGATTGGTTTCTGGTGGCAGAGCCTCGACGCCCCCCTGTCGGCAATAAAAACCATTGCAATCGCCTTTGCAGGGGCAATCTTCAGGCGCGATGGTGCCGATGCCTTCCACATGGTGGTGGTGGCTTTCCTGTGGCAGGCCAACTTGATCTTCAAAACCCAACACCTGGGCCCGATATTTGCACATTGAACAGTTCATGGTGTTTTCGCCGGTATCAATTTGCTCAAGTCGTTCTGCAAAAGTTTCCAGCACCTGCGGGTGATCGTTCAAATATCCGACTTTCAGGAAGTCTATGTCGGCATGGTTTTGCGCGACAAAATCTGTGCTGTCGTAAATGCGCTTGATGAGAACGCCCGTGAAGAGGAAATAAGGAAAAACCAATACCCGCTTGAACCCAAGCCGTGCGACTTTTTCTAGCGCGGGTTCAACAAGCGGGAAGGTGACGCCTGAATAAGCAACTTCGCCCCAGCCGAAACCAAAGCCCTCCCATAACAACCGCATGACCTTGGAAATATTAGAATTGGCATCAGGGTCAGAAGAGCCGCGACCAACCACCACAAGCAGCGTTTCCTCTATCGGTATATCGGAAGGGTTCTCATCGAGCGTTTCTTGAATGCGCGCGGCGGCAGCTTTCATCATTTTAGGGTCAATGCCCAGCTCTTTGCCATAATCAATCTTGATATTATTTTCTGCTGCATATTGATTGAGCACGGAAGGAATATCATTCTTGGCATGACCTGCGGCAAACAACATGCCGGGGACAGCTTTTATCCGCGTCACGCCCTGCTCTCTTAATTTATCAAGACCTGTGCGGATGACGGGCGTTGCAAATTCAAGATAGCCATATTCAACCGGAATGTTCGGATAAAGCGCGCGCAGCCCCTTGGCGACCTTTGCAAATTCATCGACGGCAAATTTATTGCGGCTGCCGTGACCACAGACCATAATGCCGATTTTCTCTGCGCCCAAAGAAGTGTTGTCTTGGATTGTTGCGTCAAGCATGGGTTATCTCACTTTGAAGGAGGCAAACATATTAAGCGGGATTTATTGCGGGTTCTAACTCTGCATCGGCTTGTGCTTTTTCAGCTTCTGGCTCGATTTTCGTGCTTTCTTTTGCGCCCTTGGCAATAAGACCGGCAAGGAGCCCCGCGGCAATTGTTGCGCCGATTACGATGATATGGCCATGTCCGGCCACTTCACCCACATGCCCAATATGGGCAAAAGCCGGTGACGCAAGCACAAAGGTGCACACAATGAATAGGGTGGTTCGCATATTACCTCTCAGTGCCTAATTAAGCCCCCGGATTGGGTCAGCCGCTTTAGGCGTTCGCTCCAGCCGCACTTTGTGTACGGCACTGATTGTCGTTACTATAAACGTCTTTTAGCCCAAGCTTCCAGTATTGTTTAGATAAATTTGCCCGCAATCGAATTTTATTTGCGCTCACGTGTAGAGACGTTGAGGGCTAATCAAAGCGCAGTGCTTAAAGCGGTTTTAAGAGGCCTTTTGTGTCAGCAAGATATTTGAAGTATTAGCAGCCACGGCGGCTGTCTGCGTCTTTGCTGTTTTTGCTTCATGTCGTGCTTTGGCAGCCTCAAATTTCTGGTCCCGCGCTTCTTTGCGGAAACGGCCCTGTTTCATCCAGACGACAAACCCGCCGATTGCCACTCCAATGAAAAGGCTGGCAAAAATAAGCCAAAACAGCGGCAGTGATAATGAAATAGCAGGATCTGTTGCGCTGAATGGATCAAAGGAGAGTGTGACCACATTGCGGTTTGCTACCGAAATTGCAATCAAGAAAATAGCAAGAGGCGCGAAGACCAGAAATTGTATAAGGCGTTTCATATCATAACCAACTTATTTTCAATTTATTACGACGCATTGTCTGAGCGCATAATACTCTAGCGTTCAATGCGCCATTGGTCAAAACGTTGTTCTGTTTATTTTTGCTATGTTTGTGATCAATTATGTGTTCATACGCTCGCGCATTTCTTTGCCAGTCTTGAAAAATGGCGTATATTTTTCCTCAACTTTTACTTGGGCACCAGTGCGCGGGTTCCTGCCAACGCGTGCAGGTCTATGCTTAACAGAGAAAGCCCCAAACCCTCTCAGTTCTACACGATCACCCCGTGCCATGGCTTCGGATATCTCGTCTAATATTGCATTAACAATTGCTTCTACATCGCGATGAAAAAGATGCGGATTCTGATCTGCTAATTTTTGAACTAATTCTGATTTTATCAATTTTTCCCCTCCAAAAAAGATAATCTAAATTATTTTACATCTCTATTGGTCAATCTGCCAAACTGACAAAAACCCGTCAAGGTGAATATTTTGTTGTATTGCAATGTGGTTTTCGCCCAAATCGAACAAAGCAGACAATCCAAAGTTGGATAGAAGACCATTCAATGCGGCTCGTGCTAGAAGGAAGTCCTGCTGCGGTTTGCTCAAAGACCATTCGATAATCTCCAAATCTTTCGATATCTTTTTTTCTTTGATCAACCATTTTATGGCGATGTCCTCGCCGCCGATTGCATCAATGAGTTTGTTATCTAGGGCCTGTTTGCCAGTAAAAACGGACCCGTTCAGCAGATTCCCGGCCTGATTTTCAGAAAACCCACGCCGTTTGCGGACGAGATCTGCAAACCAAGTATATGTATCAAGCAGCATACTCTCCAGCATAACGCGGGCTTCTGGCGGCGTTTCATTGAAAGGTGAAGGCTCGGCTTTAAGCGGAGATGATTTGATCTCCTCCATTTTAACGCCAATTGTATCCAGCAACTTAGTTGCATTTGGATATTGCATGATGACGCCAATAGAACCCACGATTGATGTGCGCGGTGCGACAATATGGTCAGAAGCGATTGCGACCATATATCCAGCTGAGGCAGCCAATGTACCGATACTGGAGACGGTTGGTTTTTTAGTGCCTATTTCACGAAATGCATTATGCAGCGCTTCGCCGCCAACAGTTGTGCCACCGGGTGAATCAACCGCGATGATGACAGCTTTAACATTTTTATCTTCGCGAATTTGCTTTAGTTGTTTCATCGCGTAGCGACTATTGCTTATAAATCCCGATATTGGGACGCGAGCGATATGTGGGCTACTCTTTTTTAGGCTTGTCCCAGATGAAACCGCGATGGCGCCAAAAAAAGCAACCAATGCAACGCCTATTGCAATGAACGATACAAGCCGCCAAACGGTTATTTTACGACGCATCCGGCGTCGGTCCAGAATATAATCAGGGTCAGTATTCATTGCTATCCTCTTATAGATTTAATCGTGCTAACAGTTAGACTCTATTGTCAAGCATCATAAAGGCATGACAAGTCACTGTTTTGATATGAGAAGATAATTTATCCGCATTTTATGCCTTAATGGAACAGCAATCATGACTAAAACGATAGCTTTCATATCTCAGTCCTCAAAAGAAGCTCAAAATGCCTGGCTTGAAGTTGTCAGCAGAGCTTTACCAGAAGAGAATCTCGTCTTTTTTGAGAGTCTGACGATGGCACAGAGAGAAAAAATTGAATTAGCCATCGTTGCTGATCCAAATCCTGATGATCTCAAATCATTGACCTCATTGAAATGGGTGCAATCGCTTTGGGCCGGTGTTGAGAAAATCGCTGGCCAATTGAGCAACGCTCCTTTCAAGGTCGTACGGTTGCAAGATCCTGAAATGGCATTGAAAATGGCGGAAGCAGTGGTCGCTTGGAGCCTTTATCTGCATCGCGATATGCCACTCTATGCTCAACAGCAGCGGCAAAAAATATGGAAAGAACAGGTCCATGCACGAGCAGGTGGTCGTCATATTGGTTTGATTGGGCTTGGTCATCTTGGCTTGGAGGCGGCAAAAGCGCTGAGCCAGCTGCATTTCCAAGTTTCTGGTTGGAGTCGCACAAAAAAGTCGATTGATGGCATCACCTGTTATGCTGGGGAGGGCGGTTTGCTGGATATGCTGTCAAAAGTGGATATAGCAGTTTGTCTCATTCCCTTAACGCCACAAACACGTCATTTGATCAATTCTGAGCGCTTGAATGCCATGCAGTCTGGTGCGCAGATCATCAATTTTGCTCGTGGTGGGATTGTTGACATGGATGCTTTGCTGACAGCTCTTGATCGGGGGCATATCAAACATGCGGTTCTTGATGTCTTTGATGTTGAGCCTTTGCCCTCAACATCCCCTCTTTGGGCGCATCCATCCATTACAGTTTTACCGCATATTTCAGGCCCGACTAACCTTGAGACAGCCTCAAAAATCGTCGCACGAAATATTCGCAATTATCGCAAGACGGGTGAAATTCCTAGAAGCGTGGATATGGGGCGCGGTTATTAGGGCCAAGACCCTAATCTAATCGATGGGTAAAATGCTCCATCTCGTATGCAGGTTGTAGTCCGCGCACAGAATTGCCCAGATAAATAGCGCTGGCGTTGTTCAAGGCATCTTCAGTCAGCAGAGCTTCTTTCGCTTTGCCTGTTTCAAGAAGGTGAGCCCGCAATGTGCCCGGCAAGAGACCGCTAGATAGGGGCGGGGTGAGTAATTCTCCGTCAATTTCAAGGAATATATTGGTGCGGCTTCCTTCACATAGTTCGCCGCGTTCATTGATATAGACGACCTCGCCAGCCTTTTGGGTGTCAGAATAGAGCGCAAATTCTTGATCATAGAGGGCGCGTCTGGTTGTTTTGTGCTTAAGGAAGATATCATCTGCCTTCAATCGCGTTGGCGAGATGATGAATTGCAAACTTTCAGGCGGCACGCTTGGTTCAGTGGGAAGGAGGGCTTTGGTGACAGACAAAGCCCCTTTACGGTCTAGGACAAGACGCACACGTAATCTTTCATGCTTATGACCGCTTGTTTCTTCCTCAAGCAATTGAAGGGCGTCTTTTGTGACAAAAGGAAAATCAAAATGCTCGGCAGATTTTTTCATGCGGGCCATATGATAATCCAAAAGCCAAAACCTGTCTGTTCTATCAAAGAGCATTGTTTCAAAAAGCTGAAAATCATCCATGACGTCGTTTAAAAACCTCATTTTTAAGATGGCTTCGCTATATTCTTTATCCGCGACACTGTCGGCAACTATGCCAGAACCAATTCCGATTTCACCACGTCCATTGGCTTGAATAACAGCGGTTCTGATCGCAACATTAAAGTTCATGTCTCGATTAGGCGAAATATGGCCGATAGAGCCGCAATAAACGCCGCGAGACGCGCTTTCAAGCTCATGGATTAATTCCATCGCTCTGATTTTGGGTGCGCCTGTGATGGAACCTGCTGGAAAGAGCAATGTCATAATATCTGAAAAACTCGTGTTTTCGATCAATGTTCCTTCAACGCCAGATGTCATTTGGTGTAAAGTTGGATAGGTTTCCACGCTGAAAAGGTCGGGTACTTTAACGCTGCCGACTTTGGCAATGCGGCTGATGTCGTTGCGCATTAAATCAACAATCATTAGGTTTTCAGCGCGTTGTTTCCCGTCAAATTTTAATCGATCATGGGCGACTTTATCATCGGTGGGTGTTTGGCCGCGTGATTGCGTCCCTTTCATCGGGCGGGTCGAAATTTTAGTACCTTCACGCTTTAAGAAAAGCTCAGGCGAAAGGGATAGCACCGAAAAATCGGGCGTCTTAATTAAGGCGCCATGGCTGACAGGCTGGGCATCGCGCAAGATACGGTAAAGTGCCGCTGGGTCGCCTTCTATTTCAAAATCTGCATTAAACGTCAGGTTCATCTGATAGATATCACCCGCTTCGATCATTTGTTTTACAACATCAAAACGCTCAACATATGTCTCTTGTGAAATCCTTGGGGTGGGTGGGGTTATAACACTATAATCAGCGCTATTTTTGGCCAACCATTCGGCGGATTGTTCTGCATTTAATGTGCGCGGCTCATTGAAAAGACCAAACCATAAAAGCGGCAAAGGGTTTTGGCTCTTTTGTTTGTCGTTCAGGCGTTGCTCAAAAGCATAACCCAGTTCATATGATAAAAAGCCTGCCGCCCACTGGCCGTCATCAAGGCCTTTTTCTATTTGTTTGAATGAGTCGGCAATATCAGCATGGTCTGCGCCTGCCGTGATAATCTTTTGCGGCGCGCTGAAGAGTAAGGATGTACCATTCAGCACATCATCCATCAAAACATGGATCGTGTTTAAATCTGCGTCATGCATTGTTTTGCCTGAACTAAAGTGCGCTATGCCGCTCTACCATTGGTCAAGCTGTTTCACAATGATGGTTTCATCTAAACAAGAAAAAGCCCAGCCTATTATTAGGCCGGGCTTTCAGTATTTTGTTAAGTCAAAAGGCGAGGCGGTATTTAGCCGTCGTCATCTTGTCCTTTTAAAGCGGCACCCAGAATATCACCGAGTGATGCACCTGAATCAGATGATCCATACTGCTTAACCGCTTCTTTTTCTTCAGCGATTTCAAGCGCTTTGATGGAGACCGATACTTTGCGTGTCTTTTTGTCGAAATTGGTGATGCGTGCATCAACTTTTTCGCCAACGGAGAAACGCTCAGGGCGCTGGCCATCGCGATCGCGGGACAAATCGGCACGGCGAATGAAGGCCTGCAAATCTGTTTCTGCGATCTTAACGTCCAGACCACCGTCTTTGACTTCAAGAATTTCACAGGTAACAACTGCATTCTTGCGAATGTCGCCGGCTTCAGCCGCCTCAGCGAATTTATCACCGGTGAGTTGTTTCACACCAAGTGAAATACGCTCTTTCTCGATATCCACATCAAGTACAACAGCTTTCACCATGTCGCCCTTGTTATAGTCCTCAATGGCTTCTTCGCCAGTGCGGTTCCAGTCAAGATCAGACAAGTGGACCATGCCGTCGACGTCGCCATCAAGACCGATGAAGAGACCGAACTCGGTTTTGTTTTTCACTTCGCCTTCAACTTCTTTGCCAACAGGGAATTGCTCAGAAAAATCTTCCCATGGGTTTGACAATGTCTGTTTGAGGCCCAGAGAAATGCGTCGTTTTGACTGATCAACTTCCAGAACCATCACTTCCACTTCCTGAGAAGTGGCGACGATTTTACCTGGATGAACATTTTTCTTGGTCCATGACATTTCTGAAACGTGGATCAAGCCTTCAATGCCTGCTTCCAGCTCAACAAAAGCACCGTAATCAGTGATGTTTGTCACGCGGCCAGTGAATTTTGCTTCAAGCGGATATTTGCTTTCAATGCCATCCCATGGATCGCTATGCAGCTGTTTCATGCCAAGTGAAATACGGTGTGTTTCTTGATTGATGCGAACGATCTGTACTTTCACAGCCTCACCGATAGTGAGTACTTCTGAAGGATGGTTGATACGACGCCATGCAATGTCAGTGACATGCAGCAGGCCGTCAATACCACCAAGATCAACGAAGGCACCATAATCAGTGATGTTTTTGACAATACCTTCGATAACCTGACCTTCGGCAAGGTTTTGTACAAGCTCTGAACGTTGTTCTGCGCGTGTCTCTTCGAGAACAGAACGACGGGATACAACGATATTACCGCGACGCTTATCCATTTTCAAAATAAGGAACGGCTGTGAGTTGTTCATCAAGGGCGCCACATCACGGATAGGACGGATGTCCACCTGTGAGCGCGGCAAGAAGGCAATCGCGCCATCAAGGTCAACTGTAAAGCCGCCTTTGACAGAATTGAAAATCTGGCCATTCACTTTTTCGCCTTTTTCAAAGGCAACTTCAAGTTTGATCCAGCTTTCTTCGCGGCGCGCTTTTTCACGTGATAGAACAGCTTCACCGAGAGCGTTTTCAACGCGCTCAACATATACTTCCACGGTATCGCCGACGTTCAAATCGCCGTCACGATACATGGAACCAAATTCTTTAACCGGGATACGTCCCTCGGTTTTCAGGCCAACGTCAACGACGGCCAAATCTTTTTCAAACGCAACAATCTTGCCGCGCAATACACTGCCTTCGATGGGAAGGTCTGTTGCCATAGATGCTTCAAAGAGGCTTGCAAAGTCCTCAGTGGATGGATTCAATTCGCTCATAAATGCTCCTAAAGAGCCGAAAGACCGCCATATAACATTGCAATAATATTGTGATGTGGGTCGTATCGACTTAACGCCAGCGGGTTTGTGTTTCAGATCAAGTGCATATCAGCGGTCGATTAAGACCTTGCTTAAAAAGCAGCCAGCGTATTCAGGCTGATAGCACTCAGGTTTTGTTTTCGACGGTTTGCTACTATGTGCGATATCGTTACGCTGATCTTAAGCGCGACTGTTCGACATGGTCACAAGCTGTCTGGAACGCCGTTTCTATATCCATTTTAGTCGTATCAATCAAGTGGGCATCTGCTGTAATCGTCAAAGGAGCGTCTTTGCGGTTTTGATCGCGTTCGTCGCGTTTCATGATATTGGCCAGAATTTCATCAAAAGAAGTCTTGCCGCCTTTGCTTTCAGTTTCAAGAAAACGTCGTTTTGCGCGCACTTCAGCGCTTGCGGTCACAAATAGCTTCACATCGGCGTCGGGACAGATAACAGTGGCAATATCCCGCCCATCCAAAACCGTGCCTGGTTCTTGTTTGGCAAAATTCTGCTGTGCTTCAAAAAGGGCTGCGCGCACCATGGGCATAACGGCAACTTTTGAGGCTGCGTCGCCAACTGCATGGGCTGATAGGGTTTCCCGATCTAGTTTTGAAAGATCAAGGCCATAGGCGACATCTGCGGCGCGTTTTTCATCGTCAAGGCGTGAGCCAAGCGCTAAAAGCTCGGCCGCCGTTGCGCGATATAAAAGACCGGTATCAAGATGGTGGTATTTGTACTTTTCTGAAATCCGTCGCGCCAAGGTACCTTTGCCAGAGGCTGCAGGACCATCAATAGCAATGACAAATGTCATGAAAGCCGCGCCCCAAGGTCACTCATCAGCGTTGCAAAGCTTGGAAAACTGGTTGCAATATGTGTGGTGTCATCAACACGAATAGCTTCATTCGAGGCAAGCCCCATAACAAGAAAAGACATGGCAATGCGGTGATCCATATGGACGGCGACTTGGCCTCCGCCTTTGACTGATCCGCCAGTAACACTCAAAGTATCTTCACCCTCAACGCATTCCACGCCATTGGCCTCAAGCCCGCGCGCGGTCACCGCGAGACGGTCGCATTCTTTGACCCTGAGTTCTTCAAGACCATTCATAATTGTTGTGCCTTGAGCAAAACTCGCGGCAACAGCGAGCACCGGATATTCATCTATCATAAAGGGCGCGCGACTGGCGGGTACGCTGACGCTTTTGAGCGAGGAATATCTCACCCGCACATCGCCTACCGTTTCGCCACCATTTTCGCGTTTGTTGAGAATCTCAATATGAGCACCCATTTCAAGCAGTGTTTCAATAAGCCCTGTTCGGGTTTTATTGAGCAGCATATTTTCAATAGTGACATCAGAACCGGGAACAATAAGGGCAGCAACCAGCGGAAAAGCCGATGAAGAAGGGTCGCCTGGCACATCGATATCTTGGGGCTTCAATTTAGGTTGACCTTGAAGGCGAATGGTTCGGGTTCCATCTTCAGCGGTCTCGACAGTGAGATCCGCGCCAAAGCCTTGCAACATTTTTTCTGTATGATCGCGCGTCATCACAGGTTCAATAACCGTGGTGATGCCTGGTGAACCAAGTCCCGCCAACAGAACTGCGGATTTTACCTGCGCAGACGGCATTGGCACGCGGTATTCAAGTGGCAGTACAATGTCAGGCCCTTTGAGGGTCAAAGGCAGTTTGTCACCAGAGTGAGCAATAACTTGTAAGCCCATTTCTCGCAAAGGGTTTAAGATTCGTCCCATTGGTCGCGACGAGAGTGATGCATCACCAGTGAATGTGCAGGAAATGCCTGAGCCTGCGACCAAACCCATGCAAAGTCGAGAGCCTGTGCCGGCGTTTCCAAAATCAAGCGGCTGATTTGGTTCCAAAAATCCACCAACGCCCAAACCATTCACGCGCCATGTGCCGTCATTATCTCGTATAACTCGGCTGCCTAATGCGCGCATTGCGTCTGCTGTTGCAATCACATCATCTGATTCCAAAAGGCCTTTGATCGTTGTCTCACCAATGGCGAGTGCGCCAAACATGAGCGAGCGGTGGGAAATTGATTTATCTCCAGGCACACGAATGACGCCAGACAACCCTTTGCTGATGGGTGATGAGGTCATAGGGGTGAGTGCATGCGCTGAAACGGCAGCGGCGCCATTTTGAGTGTTCATAGTATTCAACTGAGCAATAAGTGGTTATTTTCGGCCTTCATTTACCACGCAGTTTTAGCAACGTCACTATCTGAGATCGCTTTGAGCTATTATTATTGACTTAGAATCGAAGTATTATGCTTTTTTTCTATTTAATGTCCCTAAACATTGAATTTGACTTTGACAGTCGTGCGCTTGCAGTTTAACTAGCCTCAATTCCATACATTTGGTCATTATTAGATTTAAGAGGTTCCCGTGGCGACACCAGAAGCAGGCACAAAGCGCGTTTGTCCCGAAAGCGGCAAAAAGTTTTACGATCTGAACAAAGACCCCATCATTTCACCCTACACCGGTGAATCCTATCCTCTCTCTTTCTTTGAAGCAGAAAAAGCTGAAGCGACAAAAGCCAGCGAGAAAGATAAACCTGCTGAAAAAGATAAAGCTGAATCCGATGATGATGACGATGATGAAGTTGTCGCAGATGATGCAGTAGAAATCGTCACGCTTGAAGATGCTGATGCGGAAGTGGCTGGTGACAGCGACATTCCAGACCTTGATGACGACGACGAATCTGAAATCAAACTCGCTGATGATGACGATGATACATTTCTTGTCACAGACGACGAGGATGACGATGTCAGTGATTTAATCGTTGATGCTGATGATGAAGACAAAGATGTCTAGCATCATTTGATGTTAAGGCTGCCATAGTGCTTGATTTTGTAATATGGCGGTCATAAGACGGTCATGTTGGTTTTACCAGCATTACGAAGACGCTGGAGCCATGCGGCTCCAGACTTGGTCGGGGCCTTAGCTCAGCTGGGAGAGCGCTTCGCTGGCAGCGAAGAGGTCAGGGGTTCGATTCCCCTAGGCTCCACCAAATTTTCTCCTTAAATATTTAAATAAATTTTCCGTGAAAATTAATAGACTTTCAATTAAGTCAAATTAAATATGGGCGTTAGCAAGAAGAATGAGTTTTGCGTATGAATATGCGTAAAATCATTCTAGGAATTAAACGTTATATTGGAATTTTCATGAAAAAAGCTTCTAAGTTTTATCGAAATATTTCTGGAAATTTCGCAATATTGACCGCTGTCGCCTTTGTTCCTGTAGCCTTTATGATTGGAGGCGCCGTCGATGTTTTTCAATTTACAACGACGAAGACGACATTACAAAATGCCACGGAAGCCGCTGCGCTTGCCGCCGCCTCTCTTAACAATAAACAAAACGCAAACTTAGAGCAAATCGCCAATGAATATGTCGTCGCAAACCTTCCTGAGGGAGACTTTTTTTCTAACGTGGTCACAAACGTTAATGCAGTAACAATCAGTAGTTCTGAAAGAGAAATTGAAATCACTGCAAGTCTAGATCTTGATCTACCATTTTTTAGATTTATCGGGATTAAAGACAGCATAGCAACAGCTGAATCGACTGCTATTCAGGCCGAAACCGGTTTTGAAATCGCACTGTCACTCGACATTTCTCTGTCTATGGATGGCGACAGGATTGCAGCACTCGAAGAAGCTACAAAAGATTTCATTGAGCTAATACTAAAAGGACAGGCTAATACTTCTATTAGCCTCATTCCTTTCGGCGGCAGCGTTAATGTTGGTTCCCAACTTTTCAACGAATACGCCTATGAAAATTCAAACGCGATTGTGGATCCTTCCCAGAGCCAATATTTCATAGAAGAAAATGTCCCTTTTAATGCTTTCCGTTTTAGTGAAGGGGATAATTGCCTTGAATATACACAAGATGATTTTTCTGATGAATTGCTCGCGGCCAATTCTCATTCGCAATTGCCTAATTTCACAGCTTTTAGGTTGCGTGGCCCTTGGTGCCCAGTATCTGATTCAGAAATAATGCTAAACTCAAATGATGCAGCGGCTTTGAGCCAAAGAGTTGCAACCATGGGTAATCAGTTGTCTGCGGGAACAGCAACGGATATTGGTGCCTTGTGGGGAGCGAAAGTTTTGTCTCCAAAGTGGCGCGGCAAGCTTGGCGGTGATTTTCCCAACCGTCCTGCCGAGTATGACGATACCAGCATTACCAAAATTTTTATTCTGATGGCTGATGGAGGGGTTACGGAACAAATCCGCCCTCAAAGCACCATAACGAGCTCGAATGTACAGCTTAATAATGGATCTCGCCCCAGACAAACAATCGTAGAAGAAGGCAACTTAACTGACCCCGCGTCAGATAATACAGCCTTCGGCCACCTCAAGAAAACCTGTGATGAGATGGCAGGAAATGGCGTCAGAATTTATGCGATTGGATTTAAAATCACAAATACTGAGGACATCACCACACTGCAGAATTGCGTTGCTAATGGGGGGGCTTATTTTTCTGTTCAATCTCTAGATTTAGCCCAAGCGTTTGAGGCTATCAGGACATCCATTTCTGCACTTCGCATTTCAGGTTAAGAACATGTTTTTATGCAAATTTAAAAAGAAAACTGAGCCTTTTGTTAAGTCGGAAAGCGGTGTAACTGCGATAGAATTTGCGCTCCTCGCACCTGTGTTTTTTATAATCGTCATATCAATCCTCGAAGTCGGCTATACCTTTAGCAAAGTCGCCATGTTGAATTATTCGGTGTCGGTTGCAACGAAGGATATATACATAGGTAAGGCCTCAAACAACGAAATCACCCATGATAAGATAGAACAAAATATATGTGACAACATGTCTGTATTGGCTGGATCGAATTGTACCGAAAACTTGTTGTTAGAATTGATAACCATTAATGACGTAACAGACCTTCCGAATGATAATGCGCAATGCCGAGATGAAGCACTGAACATTAATCCGGTTGTGCAATTTGATCCTGGGGGGTCGTCTGAAACAGTGTTCATGCGTGTTTGTTTTTTGACAAATGTCTTAGTTCCTGGGATTGGGTTTGGGCTTCAATTGCCCTTAGAAGCATCGGGTAAATATGCAATCATAGCTTCTTCAGCCTTTGTAAATGAACCGTTTTGATTGGCATTTAAGGGGTAGCTAGAATGAAATTCTCAATGTTCAATTCAATTCAAACATGTGCCAAGTGTACAAGTTGGGTTTTGGTTTCTGCCAGCGCTAGGTTTGCAAAAAATGTAAAAGGCGTAGCCGCAGTAGAATTAGCCTTAGTGGCACCAATATTTATACTTTTGTTTCTTGGATCGTTGGTGGTTATCGATGGTGTGCGAGCGCGACAAGCTTACAATGATTCAGCGACCATAGTTGTAGATTTGGTGAGCAGGCAGACGTCGGTGGATAACGGATCAATTGATCTATTTTTTGAAACCGCAAGATCTCTCTTGGGTCGCTATGACAACGCCACAAATTATCGCGTAAGCATCACAAGCATTGAAAATGAATTTGACAGTGATGGTGATCCAGCTTTGTCGGTCTTGTGGAGCAAAACAAGTGATGGACAAGAGGAACTCCGCGATAAAGATTTGCAAAATTTTTCTCTGCCGGCCCTACCCGAAGGTGAAACAGTAATTCTTGTTTCTGTGGTTGGAGACTATGCCCCTTTATTTGGCACAGCTAATTTGAAAATTTTTACTCTTGAAAATAACGCCGTGCGTCGGCCACGGTTTGTGACGCAGGTTGAATTCAACAACAACTAGCGTGTTAACTAAATTAGCGGTTTTGATTTAGTTTAAAAATCAAATTCAAGACCGGTTGATTCACAGCCCAATTAGGCTTTAGAGATTTGGTCGTAATAGGCTCATTTAAACTTGATTTGTAAAAATGGCTGTGTCGTGAGATCGATCCAGGTAGTAAAAAGTTCTGCTTGGAAATAAATATATAAACCAGCTATTATCGGGTCTTTGCTCCAAACCAAAGTTAAAAACAATCCAGTAAAATCATGAAGGGGAAGAAAATGTCTGATGTTCTTGTAAGTGAGGGCGGCCATACAAGTGAGAACACATTTGAGTTTCAAGAAGTTCAGCTTGCGTTCAGAAATCGCGGAATACCGGCAGAGGGACTTCGTATGCCGATTACACCTACAGGCATGCACTATCTCCTTAATCACTGGGATATTCCTGTTGTAGACTCCAGCACATGGCAATTGGACATTGGTGGGCATGTTAATAAGTCGATTAAACTGGACCTTGATGACATCAAGAAACGACCAGCCGTCAAAATGCCAGTGACTTTGGAATGCGCCGGAAATGGCCGCGCTTTCATGAAACCGCGCCCTGTAAACCAGCCTTGGACGCATGACGCTGTGAGTACAGCTTTATGGACTGGCACGCCTCTTAAAGGTATTTTGGAAGAAGCTAGTCTTGCTGATGGCGCTTTAGAGGTGCTGTTTACGGGTGCAGATAGAGGAATACAATCAGGAGAAGACCAATATTATCAACGCTCTCTTACCATTGCTGATGCGATGAACGATGAAGTAATTCTGGCTTATGAAATGAATGGCGCCCCCCTTGAGCCGCAACATGGCTATCCGCTTCGCCTCCTTGTTCCAGGTTGGTATGGAATGACAAGCGTAAAATGGCTTAATCAAATAGAAGTTGTCACTGAGGCCTTCAATGGCATGCAGATGATATTTTATCGCGAAACCAGTGGTGCAGGAGATGCGGGAACTGCGATTGAGACGATTAAAGTGCGCGCATTGATGGCGCCTCCAGGTGTTTCTACATTTCCATCACTTGAGCGTCGTTTAGAGCCTGGCCCTGTCACCTTAACGGGCCGTGCATGGGCTGGGAAAAATCAGATATCGCGCGTCGAAGTAAGTGCAGATGATGGTAAAACTTGGAATGACGCATCGCTGGAAGAACCCATTGGTGAATTTGCATGGCGCGGCTGGAATTATGAATGGCAGGCCACCCCTGGAAAACATACGCTGGTTTCTCGAGCAACGGATTCAAAAGGTAATATACAACCACTTGAGCAAGTCGTTACTTTTTACGGCGTGGGTAATAATGGAGTTGCGCGCGTTGAAGTGAACGTTAAGTAGAGGTTGCATGTTCTTTTTGCCGCAAAGCTATTTTGAGGTTGTTTTTTAAGCTATTGTTTTAAGTAGATATTTTTTGCAGATATTCTCATATAATAATGATTTATAGCTTCGATAATCTAATAGATGGTTTTGATTGTATAATCTGTAGCAGTAGAAGACTTACCTATGTTAAAGTTAGATACTATGAAAATCTTTAGGTGCAGAGATATATTATGATCTTGGTATCTTAGGTTACCATTTGGAGGCAGCTGTCTATTGGTGTCTGTGAGTTCAGGAGCGATCTTGCAGTTTAAATAGATGGATAGCTGAAACATTTAGGAGATGACTTATGCCCGCACGCAATAACAAACAATGGACAGCGGACCCAAAGCTTGAAAAAGGCGAGTGGATCGATAGTCGCGTTTATTCTGATGAGACTATTGCTGAAGAAGAAAATTCGAAAATTTTCAAACAGGTATGGGTGCCGGTCTGCCATGAATCTGAGCTTCCTGAGCCTTATGACTTCCGCACCACAAGTATTGCTAATGAGCCCATCATAATAACACGTGGTCCCGACAAGGTAGTGCGAGCATTCCTCAATGTTTGCCCTCACCGTGGTATGCTTATTGAGCGGCGTCCATCTGGAAGTTTTATGGAAGGTCAGCCATCAGGCAACCCTAAGCGTATGACTTGTATGTTCCATGCTTGGCAGTTCGACATGAAGGGCAATTGTGTCTATGTCTCCAGAGAAGAAGAAGGCTATCAGGATCGTTTGTGTAAAGCCGATGTAGGGCTGCGCAGACTTCGCTGTGAAGTAAAATACGGTGGTTTTGTCTGGGTTAACCTCAGCGATAATCCATCAGTTTCTCTTGAAGACTGGGCAGGCAAACCTTTTGAGTGCTTGCAAAAGTCTCTTGATGAAGAGCCTCTTGAGGTTTTCCATTATCATAAAGCGATAATCGATACGAACTATAAGTTATGGCATGATACTAACAGTGAGTTTTATCACGACTTCATGCACTACCATAATAGGGTAACCGGTTTTAATGATTCCTATTTTGCTCGTAAAAATGAAGCCTTTGACCACGGCCATGTCGTTGTCGGCTCATTTGAAGTTAATTACGAGAATTACGAAGGCTTCGAAAGTCGCGCAGAATTGTCATTCCCGCATTTGCCACCGAACCAGTGGTATATGATTGATCTGTTCCCTGGCTTCAACTTCAACTTGCGCGGATCAGCCTTGCGTACCGATGTGGTTACGCCATTAGGTCCAAATAAAGTGATGATTGAATTCCGTGGGCTTGGTTTAAAAAGTGATTCCGCAGAGGACCGTGCTACCAGAATTAAGCACCACAACTCGATTTGGGGCCCATTCGGTCGCAATCTGCATGAAGACCTGATTGGTGTTACCGGTCAAGGGACAACAATGCGCGAGAAGACGGATAATCGCCGTATTCTCCATGGTCGTCAGGAAAATCAAACCATCCATGATGAAAATGGTATGCGCCATTATTATGATGAATGGGGTCGTTGGATGGACCGTCTGCCAAGTGCGCCGGATCAACCATATTCTCCACCAGCGGCCGCAGCCGAAGCGGAAGCAGCAGAATAATTTAATCAACAATGATGCAAGACCTGTAACCAAAATAGGTTTCTGGTCTTGCGACCATCTGTCATTAAAGCAAGTTTTGCGACGTGACCATTTTTCTTTAAAATGCAGTCATTGGCTGATGAGAAATTGATCAATTATCTTATCAATTGCATGAGAAATGAAAAATATAGCGGATAGCAAACATGTTAAGGCGGGCGGACAAAAAGACCTCGCCATCACTCAGGGAATGATAATAAATGCCAAACAATAATTATGATATTTCTAACTCAGTTCGGGATACGATTTATCGAGCAACCATTGCACTGGATGGTCAGGAATGGCACGACTGGCTCGCATTATGTAGTGAAGATTACTACTATATAATAACCTCTTTCAGCCCAGAGATTAATAAAGACATGATCTATATGGAGGGCGACTTGAAGGAAATGACATCCATCATTGATCTGCTCCCTAAGCACAATACAGATCATTCTCCCTTGCGCCGTCATACATCCGTTTACACAGTTGATGTGGCTGAGGATGGTAAATCTGCCAGTGCAGTGAGTTCGTTTGTTGTTTATCAAAACATGCTTGATGGTAATAATTCTCATATTGATTCAGGTGAAAGCCGCCTGTTTTTGGTTGGCAAATATATTGATGATTTTGTCATTGAAAATGACCAAGTGAAGTTTCTCAAGCGTGAAGTTAAATTAGATAACCGTCGCTTGGACAAAGGGTCTCATTGGCCTATTTAACCAACATCGATTGTATTTAATTTTGATAGATGATGCCAAATTAGCTCGAACTTCTAAGTAATATGCCCTGAATAATAAGGCCTCGAGTGATAAGGCAATGAGTATAAGGATTGGATTAAACCAATGAGCTGGACAAAGATTTGCACCACAGACGAAGTTACTGAAGGCGGCGTCAAAAAGTTTTGGGCAGGCGCTGCGGGAGGAATTCCTGTTCTTGTGGCTCGCCACAAGAATGGTTACACCGTTTTACCGCCTGTGTGTCCTCATATGGAAGAACCTTTGGAAGAATCTGGCGTCATCGCTGGTTGCGTTTTGACGTGCACAAAGCACCTTTGGGCGTGGGATCTGGAAACCTTGGAATTAAAGGGCGAAGCAGAAAAGCCTCTCAAAACCTATGATGCTAAGGTGGAAGATGGTCATGTTATGGCATTTGTCACGGAACAATTGCTCTATGACTTCGAAGAAGAAGATGAGCTAGGCGACGATGACTTTTTCTCCTGATACTCAGCCTATGTAAACCAAGCTTCAAAGGCTGCAATAAAATGACCATCACGCTACAATCCAAATCAGGTGAGTATAAATTTGAGACGGCTGAAGATGAGCCTATTTTATTCGCTGGGTTAAAGGCGGGGCTTAAACTTCCCTATGATTGCGCGACAGGCACCTGTGGTTCTTGTAGGGCCCGCGTTATGGATGGAAATATCGATATGGCATGGACTGACGCACCAGGCATGGCGCGTTACAAAGCTGATAAAGGCGATATACTTATGTGTCAGACGCGCGCAAATGGCGATTGCGTGCTGCGCGTGCCTTCCGATACTCCAGATGACCAAAACAAAAACACATTACCTAAATTGCACCACGGAACAGTGGACGTAGTCAAAAAACTGACGTCAGATGTTATCCATTATGAGATAGCTATGCGCGAGAATCTGTCGTTTCAAGCCGGCCAATTTATGGTTGTGGAAGCGCCAAATCTGACTGGTGGCCGTGCTTACTCTATGGTGAATTATGATTCTTCAACAGATCGCATAAGTTTTGTTGTTAAGCGCAATCCAAATGGTGGATTTTCCGATTGGATTTTTGAAAATGACATTAAAGGCAGCCAGTTAAAACTCTTTGGTCCTCTGGGGAGGGCAACATTCCATCCTGAGGAAGATAAAGACCTTATATGCATCGTCGGCGGTTCTGGCATTGCAGGTATTATGTCTATTTTAGATCATGCAACGCGATCGGGGCATCTTTTAAAGCGAAAAGCAAAGCTGTTTTTTGGTGTTAGAACCTTAATAGATGCATTTTATATGAGCGAGCTTTCATCGATGATGAAAGAAGCAAAGGGTAATCTTGAAGTTACCCTTGTTCTATCTGATGAAGCGCCGAGTGCGTCAGTTCATCCAGATTTTCCGGATATTACGCTGGCGGGCGGGTTTGTCACTGACGTTGCTGCAGGTTGCGTTGATGGTGATAATAGCAATGTGATCGGCTATCTTGCAGGCCCAGCCCCGATGGTTGATGCGGCAACCCGTGTTTTAATTGTGAATGCGGGTCTTTCAGCACAGCAAATTCGTTATGATAAATTTAGCTAAGCAATAGCTCAACAATTGAATAATAAATCGGATGTTCATGACATCCAGATTTTGCTTGAGGATGTGAGAAGATGAAAAATCAGCAGTGGCAATCAATTTTAACGGTTAAGTCAACTGAAATGAAAGCGTCTCGCAGGCAAGCTCAAAATGCTTTGCATTGGATGGCGCGAATAGCCAACAGCTACATAGAGGCGGATGATAAAAATAGTCACATTGAACTGCTGTGGAATTCAAATGCGCGTTCAATCAGAACAAAACAATTTTTGTCTAAATATTCCCTCGAGCTGCGGCTTGAGACACTTGAGCTGCAGTTTTGTGAAAATGATATTCCGGTTCCCCACACACTGTCGTTTCAAGAGCGAACACCGGCTCATGTTGAGGCATGGTTTTTGATAGAGTTGCTGCATCGTGGTGTGGATCGTGAGAAATTTTCAAAAACTCTTCCTTATGTCGGCACAGAACTGATGATGGGTGATAGTGAGGAACACGAAGTCGAGCAATATTCTAATGAGCTCACGGCATTGAACGATTGTTTTTGTGACTCAGCCGAAGTATGCGCAGCTGTTGCGGATAGTCTCAAAAATAATGAAGATGGGTTCCTTGCCTCAACAGATATACCGGTTATTTGCTGGCCGCAGCTATTCCATCTGGGCATAGAGCTCGACTTACAGCCAGGATTTGGCTCACCAGCCATTCGTATGGGCTTGTCAGCTGGCGATGGACTGCGCCCATCCCCCTTCTTTTTTACAGCAACGAAGGATGAGGCTGAGGCAGGTGATTTTGAAGCTTCAAGTCTTTTGCCTGTTGAGCGCATTGCGTCAGACAATATGAGTGATGATGATGTGGTTTTATTTTTGAGCAAAAGCATTCTTAACTGTCGCAAGCGCTTGGCTAATTAGCGGCTTTATGATCGTTGTTTGGGGCCACTGAGAAGACTACGCAGATCGCCTGACTGGTTGAGGTTAGTTGCAATATCAACCATGATATTTGTCATAGGCATAGCCGTTTTACCTTCAATCCAGAATAAGCCGACTTCTTGAGTAACTTCAGGTTCTATCAAGCGTAAAGCCTTCGTACCTTCATGTAGCCCCGGCATGCGGATAAAGTGCGAAGGAATAACGGTGCAAAGTTCGGTAAATTGCACCTGAAACATAAGATGCAAAATTGAAGGCGATTCAATTTTTGGCACAACATCACAACCAGATTTAGCAAATGCCTCTTCCACAAATCGGCGTTCGTGCATATTGGGACTCAACATGGCTAAAGGCAGTTCCGAGGCTTCTTTCCAGGTGATTTCCTCGCGGTTTTCAAACTTGAAAGAATCCGGAACAAGCAGACTGAAGGTCTCTGTATAGATTGGCAATACGTCACATCGACCCAGATCAGCATTATCGACATAGGTAATTGCACTGTCGAGCGTGAAATTACCGAGGCCGACTTTCATCGCGTCATTACCAATAAATTCTACATCAATTTTGATGTCTGGATGAAGATTTCTAATTCTTTGTAAAATCACCGGCAAGATGGGTGACATGGATGGCATAGCGCCAATTCTTAGCGTGCCATTCAAGTTATTTTGCATGGATGCAATTTCATCATACATAGCATCGCAATGTGCGATAATTTGACGGCCCCATTTAGCAACAACTTCGCCCTCTGGGGTCGTGCCATATAATCTTTGTCCACGCCCTCTTTTAAAGAGCGTTACACCGAGTTCTAGTTCTAATTGTTTTATGCCGCTCGACAAACTTGGCTGCGTCACATTGCAATGCGCAGCAGCACGGCCAAAGTGCCCCTCCTTATCGACTGCAATTAAATATTTGAATTGCCTCAAAAACATATTTCACACCTCCCCATGTGAAAAAGCTATGTAAGAAAATAAAAACATAGGCATTTGAAAACAGTTTCTATCTACAATATAGGCACTATATATTAGATAGCATCAATTAGAAATGGCAAATGACCCAATAGATATCGTGATTATAGGCGCAGAGCTGTCACACAATGGAAACAGGCCAGCTATATCGAGCTATATACTGAGTAATTACTAGATTTTCGAGATTACAGAGCGATGCTACATATTGCCCCGTTTTTTGCTCTTCAATTATGAGATTGCTATACTAATAGCCGTTACCAAAATTCTAATAGAGGGCATACATTTTACTATGTTTTGAAACATCACGAATGATGTCTAACAAATTTAATTGGTGTGCTATTTATGCAAAATAGCAAATAGTCTCGGTGAGGCTAAAGTCAATAATTTATTATGAGGGGAGGCCCAATATGGCACAGGCTGCTAAGAGAAAAAAAGTTACTTATAAGACGCTACAAGCGAAAATGAAAAAAGGTGAGCCTATCACGCAGCTTGCTGCATATGATTATAGAACAGCGGTTGTATCGGATCGTTTAGGCATGGACATATTATGTGTGTCAGATACAGGCGGCATGATTTTGTTTGGACACCAAAGCACGGTGTCAGTTAGTTTTGAAGAAGTCATGATGATGGCCCAAGCCATTGATCGTGGTTCTCAATACGGTATGCGTATGGTTGATATGCCTTACTGGAGCTTCCATGTTTCTAAAGAGCAAGCAATCGACAATGCTGGTAAATTCGTACACCAAGCAAATGCTGAAGTGATGAAGTGTGAAGGCAATCGCCATCATGCGCCAAACATTGAAGCAATCGTCAATGCGGGTATTCCGGTACAAGGCCACGTTGGTATTACACCAATGCGTATGCCTCAGCTTGGTGGTTTTGTTGCTCAGGGTAAAACAGCCCAAAGTGCACAGGCAATGGTAGATGATGCAAAAGCGTTTTATGATGCTGGTTGTTTCTCTATTCTTTGCGAAGTGACAACATCTGAAGTTGCTGAATATTTGGCAGAGATTTTGCCAGTGCCCGTTATCAGCCTTGGTGCAGGTAACTGCGCAGATGGTGTACATATTATTTCATCAGATCTCTTCCATCTTTGGGAAGAGCATGTTCCAAAACATTCACGCATATACACCGACCTTATTCCTATTATGGAAGACGTGATTACTCGTTACATGGATGATGTGGTTAATCGGAATTACCCTGGTCCTGAAAACACAATTCATATGCCTGATGAAGAACTTGAAACCTTCGCAAAAGCTATGAAATGGGAGAAAAAACTCGAAGAGATTGGAAAAGCTAAAGGATAATCTTAGTCCAGTTTGTTTCCATAATTCGAAGTAAATTTTCTTAACACTACAATTATTGCAGCTGGCCCAGAAATTGAACCGGCCAGCTGTGATAAATTCTTACGCTCATATTTAGGTTTAAAGATTTTAACGCGACACAATATACACATTTGAGGAAGCTCCATGACCGTTAAGTCAGATATACAGATTGCCCGTGAAGCAAATAAAAAACCAATCCAAGAAATAGGTGCGAAACTCGGAATTGGTAGTGATGACCTTTTACCATTTGGACATGACAAAGCGAAAGTCTCGGAAGACTTTATCAAGTCAGTTCAGGGTAATAAGGACGGCAAGCTTATCCTTGTGACGGCAATTAATCCAACACCTGCGGGTGAAGGTAAGACGACCACAACGGTTGGTCTGGGTGATGGTCTTAATGCCATCGGCAAAAAGACGGCGGTGTGTATACGTGAAGCGTCACTTGGTCCTTGTTTTGGTATGAAGGGCGGCGCTGCAGGTGGCGGCTATGCGCAAGTTGTGCCAATGGAAGAAATGAACCTGCATTTTACAGGTGATTTCCACGCGATTACTTCTGCTCATAATCTTCTATCAGCAATGATCGACAATCATATTTATTGGGGCAATAGCCTTGAAATCGATACGCGTCGCGTTGTTTGGCGTCGTGTCATGGACATGAATGATCGCGCGCTACGTGAGATTACAGCGTCACTAGGCGGTGTCTCCAACGGCTTTCCTCGTGAAGCTGGTTTTGACATCACAGTTGCATCAGAAGTGATGGCCATTTTGTGCCTTTCAAATGACCTTGCAGATCTACAAGAACGGCTTGGCAATATCATTGTCGCTTATCGCCGTGACAAAACGCCTGTTTTTTGTCGTGACATCAAGGCTGATGGTGCGATGACAGTGCTTCTTCAGCAAGCGATGCAGCCGAACCTTGTACAAACATTAGAAAACAATCCTGCCTTCGTACATGGCGGCCCTTTCGCTAACATCGCTCATGGCTGTAACTCTGTTGTTGCAACAAAAACAGCGCTTAAAATTGCTGATTATGTTGTCACAGAAGCAGGCTTTGGTGCTGATTTGGGCGCAGAGAAATTCCTCAACATCAAGTGTCGCAAAGCCGGCATTGCGCCAGACGCAGTTGTCCTCGTTGCAACGGTCCGCGCTATGAAGATGAACGGGGGTGTTGCTAAAGGAGATTTGAACAATGAGAATGTTGATGCGGTGAAGAAGGGCTGTGCAAACCTCGGCCGCCATATTGAAAACATCAAACAGTTCGGCGTTCCCGTTATTGTTGCGATCAACCATTTTATCGCGGATACGGACGCAGAAGTTGAAGCTGTCAAAGCCTATGTTTCAACACAAGGCGCAGAAGCTGTTCTTTGTAAGCATTGGGCGCATGGTTCAAAAGGCACCGAAGATCTTGCAAACAAGGTTGTAAAGATGATCGATAAAGGCAGCGCGCAATTCGCACCTCTTTATCCTGATGACATATCTTTGTTTAAAAAAATGGAGACCATTGCAAAGCGTATTTACCGTGCCGATGAGGTTCTAGCTGACAAGAAGATCCGTAATCAATTGCATCAGTGGGAAGAGGCTGGTTATGGCAACCTGCCAGTCTGTATGGCGAAGACTCAATACTCTTTCTCAACAGATCCAAACTTGCGTGGAGCGCCAACGGGCCATTCATTGCCAATTCGCGAAGTTAGACTTTCAGCCGGTGCAGGGTTCATTGTTGCAATCTGCGGCGAGATCATGACCATGCCGGGCTTGCCGCGTGTCCCATCAGCTGAAGCAATCATGCTTGATGATAATGGCTTTGTAGAAGGGCTCTTCTAGAGGGTTTTTTTACGCCGCCGCGCCCACACCAATGCTGCAAATAGGACGGCTAAAACCGGTCCAGCAATGAAGTTTAAGAAGTTAAGTTTAAACTCTAACTTCTCAACATCTTCGCGCATTCTTTCTCTAATCTCTCTGAGGTTTTGACGAAACGGCAGGATATTCTTTCTCAATTCCTTGATCTGAGATTGCAGATTATCTGGTAATTGCCTGATGTCGGTTGCTCCTGTCAGGCTCATAACTTCTGAAATGCTTGCTTCCAATTTAGCGATCCGGTTGGCGTAATCAGCTTCTTGAGCTACATAACGATCTCGCCCCGCCTGTAGAATGTCGGCTACTGTGGTGAAGGAGTGCCGAGCCCCACCACGTGAGCGAATGCCTACCAATCTCGGGTCGCCTGAAGAAAACTCGATCATATTCAGTATAAAGGCAACATTATCATTTAACGGTCGCCGCACTTCTTGACCGCCGTTATTTACAGTTTGAAAAGCCATTGGATCGAATAACCAGTCGGCATCGGCGATCGCAAACACATTTGCGGATTGTGTTTTCTTCTTGAAGGAAACTTCACCTGAGACTTTATTATCAGCGCCATAAGCACTGGTTGCTTCTCCACGCATCGCCACTGCAATTGTATGACTCATACTTTTATCTTGCGTGAATTGGGCTGCAAGAAAACCCGGTGCTTTTTGCTTGAAATTATCTCTTGGCAAGGTGCCAGAGCTTTCGCCGGTTACAATCAATCGATCAAATTCAGCTCTGGTTTTAGAAATTTTGAAAGATCCTGCTTCAGCGAATAAAAGTTCATTCAAACTCGCTGTCGTCCCGTGTGCCGTTGACATAGAGGGTCGATTTGGGCGCAACCAATAAGGATAGATTAATTGTCTGCCATCTGCCCCAGCAACGGGTGCGCCTAGCTCGCTGTCGCCAATTACAATTGGCCCTTGATAGATTATTCCGTAGGCTGCGAGAATATCTGATATATCGTTTATTTCTTCAGAGGGCTGCGGTGAGGTCTGGGCATTCGCACTGTTGAAGCGAGGGTAAGGGTCAAGAATTGCGATCAACCCACGGTTATTCATGACGTGCTGGTCAATCGATAAGAGCATACTTTTTTTCAAAATTGGCGCATCAACGACAAGCAATACATCTAAGTTTTCTGGTAGTTGATCATGAAAATGCGGGATTATTGTCACATCATATTGCCGTTTAATTTCTTCAAAAATAGCAAAGCCTTCGCGTGGTTTGTCTATGTTGCTAGATGCTAATAAAGGGGTAAGAATGCCGATGCGGGGCGTCTTTTTACGATTGAGCGAATTCATCATCAAAGCAAGATCATATTCTAAAAGTTGAGCGCGCTGCTGGTCAAAATATGAAATAGCGCTTTCACGATCTCCTTGCCGAAAAACCGCACCAAGCATGAACTGATCGCCAGAAGTCATGGGAATGGATCGCACACCAGATATAAGCGCCTGCTCTTCAGAAGAGGAATCCGGTGCGATATAATTTTCAACGATGGTAATCTTACCGTTAGAACGGCCCGCAACCTCATCAAGTAGATTTTTCACCTTCTTGGCATGGTGCCGGATGCTGGCCGGAATAGCGCTTTCATCGCTGCTATAATAAAAGTCGATCTTTGTATTATCTGGAGTTTGCTTTGCTATTTGAATAGTTTCAGGATGCAAAGTGAATATCTTGTCCTTCGTCATATCAAGCGCATAGGGTACATGTGACACAGACGCACCCAGCAAAACGATTACACAAAAGCATAAACCAGTATGTCCTAAGATACCGAATGCTGGATGGAGCGCCCCAGGGCTGTCAATGCGGCGTCCTTTGAGAACCTTAATCGTCAATACAAGGCACAAGCTAATTAGCCCGATAAAATAAATGATGGCCGCCAAATGAATTTGGCCTTGCGACATCTCACCAAGCCAGAACTTCGGGCTTGCCTGAACGAGCGCTGTTATTACCCAATCTGGCAATGTTCCGCCGAGTGTACGTGCGGCCACGTCCCAACCCAAGATCAGCAGCACCGTTAAACCACTAAGGGATAATATATAAGCGACCACCTGATCACGGGTGAGAGAGGCTGCAAAAAGAGCGAGCGCATAAAAGCTGATTAAGAGAAGAGCTGCGCCGATGTATCCAGAAAGAGCTATGCCCCAATCAGGAGACCCAAGATAGGCAACAGTCGCAATAAAGGGCGCAGTCATCGCCAGCGTTATAATTAAGACAATAGCTCCGCCAAGCCATTTGCCGACAACAATCGCCGAATCTGAAACTGGAAATGACATAAGCAATTCAAATCCTCGGTCACCAATATTTTGCGCAAAAGCGCGCATGGCAAGCACTGGAACTAAGACAATCGAAACCCAAGGTAAGAATGTCCATAACAGATCAAAGGTGGCGAGATCGGTCGATAAGAAATCGGCAACAGCGAATATCAATATACTCAAAGCTAGTAAAAACCAGGATTGAAAAATCAATGTAATGGGTGTGTAGACAAGTTGCTGCAATTCCTGCTTGGTCATTGCAAAAACTTGCTCAAACCAGTTTGAAACAAGTGGGCCGCGCATCATTGGTGTGTTGGTCTTTTTATCCTCCATGGAAATATCAGTGCCCCACTTGTGAGGTTGTTAAATCTAGAACAGCTGTTGCTAAACGCCCTTCGCTGTCCAGCAAATCTTGTGTGGGCAGGTTAGCAACTATGCTTCCTTCATTCATCACAATCACTTGCTCGCAAAGGTTTTCCGCTTCCTCAAGAATATGGGTGGACATGATAATGGCGGTTGTCTTTGCGACTTCCTGTAGCAATTTTCGCAGCACGAGTTTTTGATTGGGATCAAGGCCATCGGTTGGCTCATCAAGTATCAAGACGCTGGGATCATGGATGAGCGCCTGCGCCAACCAGACACGTTGCCGCCAGCCTTTAGAGAGTGTGCCAAGTGTCGTTCCTGTGATCGATGACAAATCAAGACGATCAATGACAGCTTCTACGGCGTGTTTGCGGTCTTGTCTTTCTAATGCTTGGGCACTCGCTGCAAACTTGAGAAATTCAAGCGCGGTGACATTTGAAAACCCGCTAGCGGCTTCGGGAAGATAGCCAAGATTACTTTGTGCGGATAGGCGATCGTTGATGATGTCATGACCGACAATACGCACCACACCGCTGTCAGGTTTTAGTATGCCAGCCATCATTCGCATGGTGGTGGATTTCCCAGCACCATTAGAGCCAAGCAAGCCAACAATAGTAGGGTTTTCAATGGAGAAATTTGCGTTGTTGACCGCCATTTGTCCTTTAAAGGATTTATGCAGTCCGCTTACCTCAATCAGCATTTTTTTGCCATCAGTTACACTTAAACTCTCGAACCTAGTAAACTCAATAATAGCAAACAGTGTGATCAAATAACACTTAATATTATTTGTCTTATCATGGTCTCAAATCTGAGACGAAACCAGCGATAATGAAGAGTGCCATACTAACAAACATGACCGAATACCCAGCGACTATAAGCCGCTTTGAGAGCTTTGTAGGCTCTCGCCTCTTCGGCTTACCATTGTTTGGTTGATTGTTCTGTTTGGGATTTGAAAATAAACTGGCCGATGTCACGAGCAATCCACCAAGAATCGCAAGCGTTATGACGACGGGTCTTTGCGATATGAAGATTAAAATATCAATCAATCACACTATCCTTCCCAAAGGTCATAGCATTGTTAAACATTGCATCTTTTGAATAATCTAGGCTCTTAATTATCCAGCGGCCTCATCAGAGCCCGTACCCTTGAAGTTCTTCATTGCTTCTTCATGGAGAATTTCCATTGCTTCACGTTTGATTTCGTAAGCTTCAGGTGAGCTAAGCATTTTATAGTTACGCGGACGGGGTAGATTAACCCGAATAATTTTACGTACCGTCGTGGGTTTATTTGAAAGTATAATCAAATTATCAGCTAGGAAAATTGCCTCATCAATTTCAGAGGTAACAAACAAGTTGGTTCTTTTGTTTTCATCAAACAGTTGCAAGAAGAATTCCTGCATGAGTGAGCGTGACATAGCATCAAGGCCACGAAACGGCTCATCCATAATCATCACGCGTGGCTCATTGATAAGAGCACGCGCCAACTCAGCCCGCCGTTGCATCCCGCCTGAAAGTTGCAACGGGTATTTATGCATAAACTCACCAAGTCCAACTTTGATTAAAAGGTCTTCAGTTCTCTTCTTAAGTTCTGCCCCTTTGATATCGCCACGTAGTTTTGGACCAAAGACGATGTTTTGATAGGTGGTCTGCCAAGGTATGAGTGCTGTTTCTTGAAACACGACCATCCGATCTTTCGCTGGACCTGTTATCTGCTTTTCATCCAGCAGGATGCTACCTTCGTCTGGGCTTTCAAAACCCGCGATAAGATTGACGAGAGTAGATTTGCCGCACCCTGAAGGGCCGACAATAACTGTCATCTCACCCGGGTTCACCATGAGGTCCAGATTTTCTAAAACCTGCTCTGACTCCCATTCATCACCATAGGATTTTGAGAGATTTTTAATTTCGATCTTACTTTGCTTTTCTATGTCACCACTGTTCCTGCGTTCGGCAGGTTCGCGGCAGATTTTTCCATATAGATCGTGCATAATTTCGTTATCTCCAAAAATCTAAACTTAAAATAGCCGGCGCCAAGGCATGCATAAAGTACCCAGTACGCGGATGGCGCTAGAACATAAGTAACCAGCTATACCAATTGAAATCATGCCAACAACGACCTGCTCCAAAGAGCCCCCGATGTAAGAATTCCAGATAAAGAACCCAAGGCCACCACCGCCCTGTGTGCCACCGCCGGAAATCATTTCAGCGGCAAGAACCACTTCCCAAGTAATACCCATGCCAACTGCGGCACCAATAAAGATGGAAGGCAATGTTCCAGGTAGTATAATCTTACTGAATAGATCCCATTGTGAGGCACCCATTGATTGGGCCGCTCGCAAATAGCGAACATCAATTGAACGTGCTCCACCGATCACATTAATCACAATCGTGAAGAAGGCACCCAAGAAGGTCACAAATGCAATCGACATTTCATTGGTTGGCCAAAAGATAAGCGACGCAGGAACCCAAGCCAAAGGCGGGATAGGGCGCAGCACCTCAAAGGGTGGAAAAAAGATATCTCGAAAATACTTATTAACTGCAAGCGCGAGGCCAAAAGGTATTCCAAGGACCATGGCAGCAATAAACCCTGACATAACCCGCTTGGTGCTTTGGAGCCAGCTGTTCCAATATCCAATGTTAGGGATTACTTCGAGGAAGCTGACAAAAACAGCGGAGGGAGGTGGAATCTTTCCAACAAATGGTAATTCCCATCCTGTACCGGTTAATTCACCAAACCGAGATCCTATTTCCCATAGGATCAAAAACGTCACAATTGATATAACACCACGCCAAAATGTTGTGCTTTGGATTAGTTTTTGGAGCTTTGAACGGCGTACCGGTTCTGCTCTCACTGGTTTGTTTTCTACTGTTGCATCGGTCATTATTTTTACTTTCGCCCCTAAGCCATCTCACGTTCGCCAGCCTGAAAGGCTTTAATGGCCTCTTCATGCACAGCTTCATTAACCTCTTCCATCAGCAGACGGAATTCTTCAGAGGATTGAGTCTCGAATGACCGAGGTCGTGGAATATTAACTTCAACAGTCTTCTTTAACTGACATGGACGGGTCGTAACCACATGCACTTTGTCACCGAGGAAAATTGCCTCTTCTAGATCATGCGTGATGAAAAATATGGTCACTTTCGTGCGGTCATAGGTCTCAAGAAGCGCCTCATGCATGATTGACTTAGTGAGAGCATCCATTGCCCGGTAAGGTTCGTCCAGCAACAAGACTTTTGGATCATTGATCAAGGCGCGGACAATCTCGGCCCGACGTGCCATGCCCGAAGAAACTTCACCAGGGTATTTTTCCGTAACGTTCCCAAGGCCTGCTTCCGATAGCATATCGCGCGCTTTTTCCATTGCTTGTGATTTATTTAAAATGCCTTGGACCATAGGGCCATAAGCGACATTTTCAGTAAGCGTTTTCCAAGGGAACAAAGCCCCATGTTGAAACACCACCATACGATCAGCCCCTTGATCGGCCTTTGGCTTTACACCACCACACAGCAATTCTCCGTCCATAAGGATTTGGCCATGGGTGACAGAGTGAAAGCCAGCAATGGCGTTAAGTAATGTGGTTTTGCCACAGCCTGAAGGTCCGACGATCATGCAGACTTCACCTGCGGCGATTTCCATTGAACAGTCATCAACCGCCATTACATTGACCCCTTCAGGGTCATAAATTTTAGTCACATTTTGAATGCTCAAGGCACCCCGTGATCTAGGCTTATCCATTGGTGAACGGCCTTCCTGATTTATTTGTGTTGGTAAAATTCATAAGAAATAAAAACCTTTGTATTCACGCTTTAATACTAGCGACCCTGCTGAGCTAATTCGCGAACATGCCAGTCCATCAATTTATTGCCGACCATCCGAACAATGATAGCTGTAAACCATCCGATAAAGCCCAGCGTAAGCATGCCAATAACCATCGGGACAGTTACATTGTTCATGAAGGAGTCGATGATTAGATAGCCTAGTCCATAGTCACCAGACACCATCTCGGCGGCAACAAGAGAGAACCATGCAACGCCAATTGAAATTTGAAGGCCGGTAAAGATATACGGCAGAGCGCCAGGCACGACGATGTTTGTGAAAATTTGCCATTTGCTAGAGCCTAAACACCCTGCGGCGCGGAAATATTCTTCGTCGATTGAATCAACACCGAGCATTGTATTCAAAACTGTGACGAATAAGGATGCTAGTGTTGCAAGAAAAATGACCGGACCTTCGAAGCCTGCAAACATCAAAATGGCCAAAGGTACCCATGCTAAGATTGGGATTGGGCGAAGAATTTCTAGAATTGGAAAGAGGAAATCGCGAATTTTGCGGGACCACCCCATGAATAATCCAATTGGCACACCAACGCCTGTTGCAATGGCAAATGCAATGGCTATGCGCCGGCAGCTGACAAGAATGTGCTCATAATATTCTGAGGTGAAAACAGAAATGCCTTGGAAAGGTGTTGTTGAAAACCACTCTTTGGCAATCACAACCGGTCCAGGGATTTTATCAAATCGCCAAATACCCAGTGCTTCACAAAGCAACCAGTAGGTGAAAATCCATAAAAATATACCAAAGACAGTGAGGTATGGCTTTGGCGTTTTGAATGATTGCTTCAAACGATAAATGTACATCGCAAAACCGGTAGGCGCCGTAGTCATCGTTTTAGGTGTCGTTTTCACAGATATATCAGTCATTACAATCCTGTTGTCTTTTGTTATTCGCCTCGTGACTAGAGTGCTCAGTATTGGACTAAAATTAACTTTGCCAAGACCCTAGTTTAGTTCACATCTTTTGAGCGCAGTTGCTATCAAGGAGCATCCATCGATTGATCTTGCGGATGGTTCTCAAAATTTAAAATTTCAGAAAACTACATCAAATTTGCCAAGCTAATTTTTATATGGTGGCGATTTTACTGAAGTAAAATCGCCACCATTTTCTCCGACTTATGGAGCTATTTTGATGAAATGACACCTACTGGTGATGTAAGACCACGTTCTGCAAGCACTTCTGCCGCAAAATTAGGCATTACGCCATCTGGGCGAATAGTAGCGGCCGCAGCAGGCTTTTTAGGAAGGCTGTAAAGGAATGCAGTTGCATCTTTCAACAGGCTTTGTGCACGGTCATTGATCTCAAAATCAAGACTCAATTTTGTTGTACCTGACGGGCCTTCAAAAAGAGCGGCTGATAAAACTGATTTATCAATTTGCTCTGTTTGAGCTTCTGCCATGGTCGCGACAGAATCGGCATTGGCAGGATCAGCAATGTAAAGCTGTGCATCAAGCTCAGCATTGAGCCAACCTTTAACAACATCAGGACGCTGTTGAATAAGATCATTCAACATCACCATAAAGGCGCCATCCAATGCATTAAAGTCTTCACCAGTCGCAACGCGTCTCGCCAAGCCAGCTTTTACCATTTTGGTCGCTGTTGGCTCCCAAATCGCAGCAGCGTCAAGTTTGCCGGCACGGAAGTTAGTTGTGATAACCTCAATGTTTTGGTTCAGGTAACGCTTTGGCTTAATGCCAGCCTTATTAAAAGCCAGTTGAGCAAAACGGTCTGTACAAGCACCATGTGGAGCTGATGTTACTTTGCCATCCATCCACTTAACGGCGTCGACACCATTTGCGAATTTTGGAGCGTCATTGCGCACCAAAAAGATGTTGCATTGCTGTTTTGACGTTCCAAGTGTCGCAACAATACGCATGTCAGTGCCGCCACGATCCTTAAGATTACGGAATGTAGAAGCGATTGCAGGCATATCACCCATATAGCCGATATGCTGTTTTTCACCGGTCATTGCGTTCACAATAACGGATCCTTGAAGACCTACTTGAAACTCAGCTGTTGATCCTTCTGGCAGGTGGTTCTTCCAAAACGCCTTGCCATTGTTCACAACACCAGACCAAGATTCAGTGTAATAAGGCTGATAACCGATCACTAGATTAACAGCTTCGCCATCTTTGCCAAAGTCCAATGCCTGACTTGTTGTGGCGGCTCCTAGCATCGTGCCAGCCATGAATACGGCTGCCGATAAAGCTCTTAGTTTCTTATTCATTATGCTTTCTCCTCCCTAGATTGCAAAATTTAAAATGCTAATTCAAAAAGTTAAATTATTGATTTTAAAATAAAAAATAGATCTTTACCCTTCGAATTCCATTCCAATCATGTGCATCATATAGATACACCTGAGTATGTTATGCCATGCCTGATAGACGTTCAAGTAAAATTGCTTTTGTTGATGTTTTGATAACTAACGTCTATTACGCGCCGTTACGTGCAGATAAAATTATAACAATGGTTTATGGTTTTCTTGACTTTAAGATTGAGATGTTACGGGGCGGATCAACTTTGAGGGCACTGATTAAATAACCATAATAACTATCCTGCCATTGAGGCAGCCTCGTTAATCTGCGTAGCCCGCGCGCCCTGTATTAGTGTTGATGCTATGCAAGATTAACGCTTATCGTCCATCTGTGAGAGGCACCATAAACGCCTTAGCTATATCGGTTTGCTCCAATACCAAATCAATAGTACCTTCATGCCTTAATTTTCACATAATTCACAGGGCATACCACCACAGGACAAAATATCTATGCCATATTAGTGAGAATGCAATTGAGACTATCTGGCAATAAGATAGCTTGATCATGAATAACATAATTAAAACAGTTCCATAGCTGTAAAGGAACATAAATGCCGACCATAGCACTCGTTGATGATGACAGGAATATTTTGACCTCGGTTTCTCTCGCGCTGGAATCTGAAGGGTATCATGTTGATACCTATACTGATGGTAATGCCGCCTTGCAGGGGTTCGCTCAAAAAAAACCAGACCTTGGGGTTTTCGATATCAAAATGCCCCGCATGGACGGCATGGAGCTTCTTCGTAAAGTGCGCCAAATTAGCGAAATGCCGGTTATTTTTCTCACTTCCAAAGACGACGAAATAGATGAATTATTCGGCCTCAAGATGGGCGCCGATGATTTCATTACCAAGCCTTTTTCACAACGGCTCTTGGTGGAGCGTGTTAAAACTATATTGCGTCGTGCGCAGCCAAATGACCCCAATGGTGCACTCAAAACGCCCGACCCAAACACAGTACTTGACCGTGGTGGATTGGTGATGGATACGGAACGGCACACCTGTTCATGGAATGGTCAGAATGTTGTTTTGACCGTTACAGAGTTTTTAATCCTCCACGCGCTGGCCCAACGCCCCGGTGTTGTGAAGAGTCGAAATGCACTTATGGATGCCGCTTATGACGACCAAGTTTATGTTGATGATAGAACGATAGATAGCCACATAAAGCGTCTTCGTAAGAAATTCAAAGTGGTAGATGATAGTTTTGAAATGATTGAGACACTTTATGGTGTGGGCTATCGCTTCAAAGAAGCGTAGAAGTCATATAGCAAGATGTGTATTATGTTTATGTCCCAGGGTATAAAGGCTATTTGGTAAGGACATAAATCCTAAATGGTTGTTGAAGTAGATCACACATGCGAAACGAAAGATAAGCCAAGGAAGCGAAGCTTCTTTGACGCATTCTTATTCGCCTTGCCGTCTTTCAAACGATCAAGCAAAAAAGCGTCCAATGTTGATCAAATACACGACCGCAGCGTTCAAAATGCTGACGATGATCAATCAGAAGAACCGCTTCCTCAAAACCGTATACGCGGCGCTTTTAATTGGATTCGGGCAACTGTGTTTTCCAGCTTATTACGCCGGATTGTTGTTCTTAATCTTGTTGCCTTACTCGTGCTTGTTGTTGGCATCCAGCTTTCCAATAAATTACGTAAAGGACTGATTGTTGCGCGGGTTGAAAGTCTGCTTACTCAAGGTAAAATTATAGCAGGTGCCATAACGGCCGAAGCCACGATCGAGCGTGATGCCATAACTTTTGATCCAGATAAATTGTTAGCGCTAGAGGTTGGCGGACCTGGCAGCACTATTTTACCTGACGTGGATACATTGGATTTTCCAATAGATCCACAAAAGGTCGCGCCTCTCCTTACACGCTTGTTCGATCCCAAAAAGCTACGCGCGCGCATTTATGATCGCAATGGAGAACTCATATTAGATTCAAGATTTCTCGTAAATGGAGACCAAATTCATCGATTTGATTTGCCAGTGATCAATCCGCCGACCAAGCCCATTTGGGAGAGGCTTTGGAATGACTTCCACTTATGGTCGCAAAAATCAAACTTTCCAACATATCAAGAGGCTACGAGCAGGAATGGTAGTGCTTATCCAGAGGTAGCTCTGGCGCTGAAAGGCAGTGAACCAAGCGTTGTGCGGGTGCGTGAATCGGGCGAGATTATCGTCTCTGTTGCGGTTCCTGTACAGCGGTTTAGAGCGGTTCTAGGCGTCTTGCTTTTGTCAACGGAGGGCTCTGATATCGACAAGGCAATTCGAGCTGAGCGATTGGCAATTTACCGCGTTTTTCTCGTTGCCTCCCTTGTCACTATCATTTTGTCTATTGTTTTATGGGTTATGATTGCAAGTCCATTGCGGCGGTTGTCTGATGCCGCAGATAGGGTGCGTACGGCGGGCGCAAGAGCATCCAGAGCAAAAATACCGCATTATGAAGGGCGTTCGGATGAAATTGGGCTTTTATCCAAATCATTACGAGATATGACCAATGCTCTTTATGCGCGTATTGATGCAATTGGGAGTTTCGCAGCGGATGTTTCTCACGAGCTTAAAAATCCACTGACATCTCTACGCAGTGCGGTAGAAACTTTGCCTCGTGTTAAAACAGAAGAAAACCGTCAGAAACTTCTCAGAATTATAAATCATGATGTGATGCGATTGGACCGGCTCATTACCGATATTTCTGATGCGTCACGGCTTGACGCAGCACTTGCGCGCGACGATGCAGAATCGGTATCTATCATAAAACTTTTGACGTCTTTAGCGGCTCTCACAAATGAGGTGCACGGCCATAAAGTGCCCCTGTTTCTTGAGCTGCCTAAAGAAGATAAAAACAACCTCTTTGTTCATGGTCATGAAGGTCGGATCAGTCAGGTATTAAACAACCTTTTGGATAATGCTCGTTCCTTTGTTCCCCTTCATGGTGGCGCCATTCGTTTGATTGCCCATCGAAAAGGAAAAGTGGTTGAAATCATTGTGGAAGACAATGGCCCCGGCATTGATCCTGTCGCTTTTGAACGTGTGTTTTTGAGGTTTTACACCGACAGACCTAGCGAAGGAGACGCATTTGGTAGCAACTCAGGGCTTGGTCTTTCTATTTCAAAGCAAATTGTTGAGGCGCATAATGGAACAATTACAGCGGAAAATATTGTCAAACGCACCCATAGCGGCGAGATGAAACGTGTAGGCGCGCGGTTTATTGTTCGCTTGCCATTGATTTGATATGTCAGCAAAAGATTTTATCTCACAAACGTCACACGGGACTGCTTTGCAAATAAATGGCAAAGGCATTTTACTGCGCGGTGCCTCAGGTAGCGGTAAATCATCGATTACGCTGCGCTTGCTCGATGATTGTCTTTTAAATAATACACAAGGCTTTTTGATCGCTGATGATCGTATTTTTCTGGAGCACAAAAATAACGCACTTTATGTCAGCGGCCCCGATAATCTTAGCGGATTGATAGAAATTCGAGGCCTTGGCATTGTCGCCATGAATTATCGCAAAGTCGCGAAGGTGGACCTTGTTGTAGATCTTGTGCCAGTTGATATTTTTGAACGATATCCTGAGCAAGGAGCGCAAACCACAACCGTGAACGGCGTGGACCTTTTGCGCATACATATTGTAGAACGTAATCCGGATGCGGCGGCGATTATACGGATGTTCTTGCATTCAAGAGACGTGCAGAATTACGGTACTCAGATTGAGATTTGATGCTGTGATGAGGCAAAAAACCTCTTAAAATTACTTTTTTGGCTAAAACCGCAGCTAAATTTTCAAGGATATGGCATTTTTGGCTTGCTAATTCATCTCGATGTAGCATGGTTAGAAGTTCGGCTTGGGCCGCGTCATAAGAAGCATATGGATTGGTAATCTAGGTTTAGCGGAGAGGTTTGATGATTGGACTTGTTTTCGTAACCCACGGCAAGCTGGCGGATGAATTTCGCTTAGCCATAGAACATGTTGTCGGGCCACAAGAACAAATGGAGACAGTTTGTATCGATCCTGATGACGATATCGAGCAGCGTCGTGATGACATACTACAAGCAATCAAGACGGTTGATAGTGGCAAGGGCGCCATTCTTTTGACAGATATGTTCGGTGGTACACCTTCTAATCTTGCCATCTCTGTGATGGAACAAGGTCGCATTGAGGTGATTGCTGGCATGAACCTGCCACTATTAATCAAACTTGTGAGCGTGCGCGGCGATCACACAATGAGTGATGCATTAATTGAGGCGCAGGATTCAGGGCGCAAATATATTCATGTAGCAAGCCATGTCCTAGCCGCCGAGTAACGCATTCCCATGAAACAAAATGGTTTATCCTCCGATCCCGCTAATCCTAGTTTTGAAGCCATGCTGGAGATTTGTAACAAACGTGGTTTGCATGCACGCGCATCAGCAAAATTTGTCAAATGTGTCGAGAGCTTCAAAGCCCAAATAGTAGTCACAAAAGACAATCAGACCGTGGGGGGTACTTCAATCATGGGCTTGATGATGTTGGCAGCGGCATCTGGATCTAGCATTCATGTCAAAGCAAGTGGTCCCGAGGCAGAGGAAGCGCTTAGCGCCTTAATTCAATTGGTTGCAGATAAATTCGGCGAAGGTGAATAATATTTTCCAAGAGCGCTCTAAAAGAAGCGCTTGTTGATATAAAGATTTCTTTATATCCTTCTTGTGTAGAGCGCTAACTCCTGTTATTGAACCGTCGAGCTAGGTGGGCTCTATTGATTATGATCTTACCTTATGCGTTTTAAAATCCATATAATTCAGGAATCCAAATATGGCTGACTACTATGTAAAAGACATCGGTCTTGCTGACTTCGGTCGCACAGAACTTGATATTGCGGAAACAGAAATGCCGGGCTTGATGGCTTTGCGCGAACAATATGGAGCATCAAAACCCCTTAAAGGCGCGCGCATTGCAGGTTCCCTGCACATGACAATTCAAACCGCTGTTTTGATTGAAACTCTTGTTGAACTCGGCGCTGAAGTTCGCTGGGTATCTTGCAATATTTTCTCAACACAAGACCATGCTGCTGCTGCTATGGCGGCAAAAGGTATTCCGGTTTTTGCTTTCAAAGGTGAAACGCTAGAAGAATATTGGACGTTTTCCGATAAAATTTGGGAATGGCCAGATGGCTCTTATGCCAATATGATTTTGGATGATGGTGGCGATGCCACAATGCTGATCTTGAATGGCGCTAAGTCTGAAACGGATCCAAGCATTCTTGAAAATCCAGGCAACGAAGAAGAAGAAATCTTCTTTGAAACAATCAAGAAACGTCAAGCAGTCGACCCGACTTTCTATTCTCGTGTGCGTGACAGCATTCGTGGTGTTTCTGAAGAAACCACAACGGGCGTTCTGCGCTTGTATGATCTTGTCAAAAAAGGTGAGCTTCCGTTCCCTGCGATCAATGTGAACGACAGTGTCACCAAGTCAAAATTTGATAACCGCTATGGCTGTCGCGAATCTCTCGTCGATGCGATCCGTCGCGGTACAGATACAATGATGGCCGGTAAGGTTGCTGTTGTTTGTGGATATGGTGATGTGGGCAAAGGTTCTGCTCAGTCTTTGTTGGGCGCTGGTGCGCGCGTGAAGGTAACCGAAATCGATCCTATTTGTGCCCTTCAGGCAGCCATGGATGGCTTTGAAGTTGTCACCATGGAAGATGAAGCACCCAATGCGGATGTTTTCGTTTCAGCCACAGGCAATAAAGATGTCATCAGCGTTGACCATATGCGCGCAATGAAAGACATGGCGATTGTTTGTAACATCGGCCACTTTGATAATGAAATTCAGGTTGCTGGTCTTAAAAACTTCAAATGGTCGAACGTGAAACCTCAGGTTGACCTCATTGAGAAGCCAGATGGCAATCGTATGATCCTTTTATCAGAGGGCCGCCTTGTGAATCTTGGTAATGCTACGGGTCACCCTTCCTTTGTGATGTCTGCATCTTTCACCAATCAGGTTTTGGCACAGATGGAACTATGGGCTGATTCAAATGCAACTGAGAAGAAATATGCAAACGATGTTTATATCTTGCCGAAACATCTGGATGAGAAAGTTGCTGAGCTGCATCTTGCTAAACTCGGCGCTAAACTAACCGTTCTTTCAGACGAACAGTCAGAATACCTCGGCATTTCTCCACAAGGCCCTTATAAATCTGAACACTACAAATATTGATCTGAGCATTCACGGATACAAGATATAGTAACCGCGCGTCTTATTGGCGCGCGGTTTTTATTTTTTGCAAATTTTTATCTAAAATCCCTTCGCGTTGAGTCCTGCGGACAGTATCTTGGTAACGATTCGGTAATATTTAGAGCGAATAGTTCGATTGCGAAGTCTTGGTATCGAGTGACTTTTCAGTACATTTTGATTCTTTGGGGACTTCGAATGCAATTGCATTTAGATAGATGGCTTTCTCGTGGGGTAAAATACCTCCATAAAAGCGCTTTATCGCGTCCGAAAAAATACTTCGCTGCATTGCCTGTTCTGCTTTCATCAACGCTACTCACCTCAACCTCACTCCATGCAGCTTCTCTGGTTGAGAATTATACGACATCCAATATCATTTCCTATGCGGCATTTGTCGCAACGCTTGTCTTTGCGATTGTTGGTTGTGGTGTTTTCATGCGATCTTCCAGCCGCGCTGAACAAGAGCGTGATGTTCTTTCCAATGAACTGGCAGATTTGCGGGCTTATTCTGATCGGTTTGAAACACTCATTCAGGCCGACGATCAGCGTTTTATGATTTGGCAATCAACAAGCCAAACGCCAACCATTATAGGCGACTTACCAGATAATTGTTCAGCACCAACCAGCTTTACAGATTTTACGGCCTTTGGAAAATGGCTCCAAGCGCCCTCCGCCGCTGGTCTTGAGCGCCATATCGCAGCACTGCGCTCTGATGGCACAGCTTTTCAATTAGCCATTGCGACACGTGAGGGTAATTATCTTGATGCTTATGGTCGCAGCATGGGCGGGCAGATTTTTGTGCGCTTTCGCGATCTTTCTGGCGACCAACAAGTTATTTTGGAACTTCGGCGTCAATTATCGGAAAAATCCTCGGAAGCAAAAACATTTCAAGCGCTTCTTGAAGAATTGCCTCAGCCGTCATGGCTTGGCCATCAAAACGAAGCGGGCGAACGCATTATTAAATGGGCCAATAAGGCTTATCACGATGCCGTTGACAGCGCAGCAAACACCAAAGTACTAGCAGAACTACTTGATAAAGAAGCTCGTGATGCAATGACGCAACTACACGAGCAGGGCAGTCCCTTTAAAAAACGGGTAAACGCCATTTCAAATGGAAATCGCTGCACATTTGATGTGGTCTCTGTGCCCACTGAGAGCGGCAGCGCCGGCATTGCAACTGATGTGAGCGACGCGGAAAAGGCTCAAACCGCACTTAATCGAACAATTAAGGCGCATGAGACAACTTTTAACGAGCTGGCCACGGCTGTGGTTATTTTTGATAAATCGCATAAGCTAACTTTCCATAACAAAGCCTATCGCGAACTCTTCGGACTTGAAGAGGTATTTTTGACGAGCGCCCCAAATGATTCCGAAATTCTCGACAAACTACGCAGTATTGAGAAGTTGCCAGTCGAGGCGAATTATCGCCAATGGAAGAAAAACATTCTTGATGTTCATCAAAGCGTAGAGACGCAAGAATTCACATGGTATTTGCCGGACGGACAAACCCTGCGTGTTGTCGCTAGCCCCCGGGCCAGTGGGGGCGTTACGTGGATATATGAAAATATGACCGCGGAGCTGGATATTAAAAAACGCGTAAATGTATTGTCATGCTTGCAAAGAGAAACATTAAATCGCCTGTCGGATGGTGTGGCTGTTTTTTCAAGCGATGGAAAACTAACCCTGAAGAATGCTTCTTTCATGAAATTGTGGGGCTTGGATGATGAAATCTTAGTCACCAATCCGGATTTAAACAGTATTGCTGAGATCTGTGTTGAAAAATATGCCTGTAAAGATGACTGGCATGCCCTGAAGATGGCTGTTGTGGGTGTGAGCGACAAACCAGATGAAGCTGATGGCACAATGGAGCGCCCAGATGGCTCTGTCATACGTTATTCAACCAATGCCCTGATCGATGGCAGCAGGATGATTACCTTTGTTGACATTACCGATAGTGTTAATTTTGAAAATGCCATGATGGAGAAAAATGAAGCGCTGAGTGAAGCGGACAAATTGAAAACGGATTTCGTTCAACATGTAAGCTACGAACTGCGCTCACCTTTAACAAATATCATTGGCTTTACGCAGCTTCTGTCGGATGCAGACATTGGTCCGCTCACAGATAAACAACAAGAATATACGGATTATATCCTCTCCTCTTCCTCGTCAGTGCTTGCTATTATCAATGATATTTTGGATTTGGCGACCGCAGATGCAGGCGTATTAGAGTTATCTCTCAGTGAGGTTTCTGTTCGCGGCATTATCAATAATGCTGTTGAAGGGTTGAAAGACCGCCTTCGTGAGCGCCAAATTAAACTTACACAGACTATTGCCCCCGATGTTGACACTTTCATAGGCGATGAACGCCGGATGATACAAACTCTTTTCAATCTCCTGTCTAATGCAATCCAGTTCTCCGAAGAAAATAGCGAAATTTCTCTCATTGTCTCAAGCAAAGATGAAGATCTTATCTTTGAAGTGCAAGACTGGGGTGCGGGTATATCTGAGACATTTATCAATCAAGTATTTGAACGGTTTGAAAGTCAGGAGCAAGGGTCTGTTCGTGGCGGTGCTGGGCTTGGCCTTTCCATCGTCAAACGCTTTGTTGAACTTCACCATGGCCATGTGGCTATCGATAGCCAAGAAGGTGAAGGCACAAAAATTACCTGTGTGATCCCTATGGAACCAGATCACAACTCGACCGCTGCCGAATAATCTGTGATGCAAATGCACAGCCCTTTTCTGACACTCACGCTTGAAGATGATGCCGCTAGCAATCGGCTTGGGGAGGACATTGCGCCAGCCTTGCGATCTGGCGATTGCGTCCTTCTCTCTGGTGATCTTGGCATGGGTAAAACCACCATTGCCCGTGCCTTAATCCGCGCTTTTCTTGATGATGATCAGGCCGAGGTGCCAAGCCCGACTTTTACCCTTGTCAATCATTTTGAAGAGGGCCGTACACCACTTGCGCATTTTGATCTTTATCGCATCACGGACCCTGACGAACTTCAAGAAATAGGGTTCAAAGAAGCTCTGGAAAGTGGCATCACGCTTGTCGAATGGCCACAGCAGGCACCAGATGATATGCCACAAGATGGGCTGACCCTAAAAATTGATGTGGCAGGCGAGGGGCGTTCTATTGCCTTTTTTGGCAATCAGCGCTGGGCTGAGCGCATAACCCGCACACTCCAAATTCGCGCCTTTTTGGATGCTCATGGCTGGAGCAATGCAACGCGACGCTTTCTGCAAGGGGATGCTTCTGCGCGCGCGTATGAAAAAGCCTATCGCAACGATGGTGCTATGGCTGTTTTAATGGATGCGCCAGCGGTGGCCGATGGGCCCATTGTCAAAGACGGCAAACGCTACAGCCAGCTTGCTCATCTTGCTGAAGATGTGCGCCCCTTTGTGGCCATTGGCGAAGCCTTGCGTGCGCGGGCGCTTCCTGCACCTGAGCTATATGCCTATGATCTGGATGCAGGTCTTTTGCTGATGCAGGATTTTGGGCCCCATACCGTCATTGTTGATGATGCGCCAGATGCCGTGCGTTATGAAACCGCTTTGGATATTCTAGCAAAGATTCACGGACATGACTGGCCGGACAGTGCACCACTCCCCGATGGCTCCATCCATAGCCTTGCAACATTTGATCAGACCGTCTTCGATATTGAAATTTCTTTGCTACTAGAATGGTATGCCCCCCATGTAGTGGGCACACCCTTCAGTGAGGAAGTGGAAGCGGAGTATAAGGCTATATGGCAGACGCTTTTTAATACGCTTTCCACAGGTGAAAAAAGCTGGTTTTTACGTGATTATCATTCACCAAATTTAATGTGGCGGCCTGACGAATCCGGCAATAACCGCATTGGTTTGATTGACTATCAAGATGCCCTTATCGGGCCATCTGCCTATGATGTGGCATCCCTGTGCCAAGATGCGCGTTATACCGTGCCAATAGAGATGGAGCATCACCTAAAACAGCGTTATATCGCCGCACGCAACAATCAAAGCAAGGCATTTGATGAGATTGCTTTTGAGCGGGATTATGCGATTATTGCGGCAGAGCGCGGCACGCGGCTGCTCGGTCTTTGGCCCCGATTAAAATATCGCGATGGTAAAGACCATTATATGAAGCATATACCGCGCACGAAAGAATATTTGCGCCGTGCATTCGAACATCCCATTTTGCATGAGATTAAGGTCTGGTACGCTGACAATCTTGGGCTATAACTATCTTTATCAATATTTCATAACGAGGAAATTAACGCGTGAGCGGCACTCAAAACCCCCAATATCCAACCAAAGCATTCGTTGCGGCAGCAGGACTTGGCAAGCGTATGCGCCCTCTAACAGCGACAACGCCAAAGCCATTGATTGAGGTATGCGGCAAATCGCTGATTGACTATGGATTGGATGCATTGGCACAAGCTGGCACACAAGAAGCAGTTGTAAATGTCCATTATATTGCGGATCTCGTGGAGGTGCATGTTTCCAAGCGCCAAAACCCCCGCATTATCATTTCAAATGAGCGCGAAGAACTTCTGGAAACCGGCGGCGGCACGGTCAAAGCATTGCCTCATCTTGGCGATGAGCCTTTTTATTATCTCAATGCCGATTCTATTTGGATTGAAGGCGTAAAACCTAATTTCACTCTTCTTGCGGAAACGTGGGATAATACAAAAATGGATGGGCTTCTTTTGCTTTCAACCACGGTTAAGGCAATCGGCTTTGAGGGTTTGGGTGATTTTACAATGAAGCCAAGTGGTCATTTGAAGCGGCGAGAGGAAAACATCGCGGCTCCTTATGTTTACGCCAGTGCGGCCATTTTCCATCCGCGATTGTTTAAAGATGCCCCACAGGGTAAATTCTCGCTCAATGTGCTTTTCGATCGGGCAATCGAGGCTGGTCGGCTTTATGGAACACATATGGATGGCACATGGTTGCATGTAGGCACGCCTGAAGCCATTGGAGCGGCAGAAGCCGCCATCAAAAACGCCACAGGTTGACGGAATGTCACAGGGTTATCAGCGCGCCAAAGTTTATTCTATCCCAGCCGATGTGCCGTTTTTAAAAACCCTCGTCACAAATGTTCTGGATGGCACATTGTTGCCCGATGGATTTCAATTAGATGATCCATTAGCGTTGTCACAAATCTCCATTTATCTGCCGACCCAACGCTCAGCCCGCCTGTTAGAAGAGGCTTTTCTTGATGCGGCCCCTAATAAAACACTACTCTTGCCCCGCATCCGTGCTCTTGGTGATGTGGATGAAGATACGATATTATTTGAAGAAGATGATTTAAACCGACCTCGTGATGGTGCGCCGAACGAAGTGCCGCCAGCGCTTTCGCCTCTCTCACGACAGCTTATTTTAACACAACTTGTCATGCAGTGGGGTCGTTCTCAAGAAGGCAGATCAACGCCTGTAAAATCGAGTGATCAACCTTTGCTGATGCCAGCGTCTCCGGCGGATGCTGCTTGGCTTGCCGCCGATCTTGGTGATCTTCTTGATAGAGCCGCGACAGAAAAAATTTCATGGCAAAATCTTGCCAAGCTTGTACCTGATGATTATGCCGCTTTTTGGCAGATGAGCCTAACATTTTTAAAAATTGTAACCGAGATATGGCCCACAATACTGGATGAACGCGGCATGGTGGATGCCGCGACTCGTCGAGATTTATTAATCGCTCAAGAAGAACAAATACTCAGCACTCTGCAGGGTCCCGTGATTGCCGCAGGTTCAACTGGTACATTGCCTTCAACGGCACAATTTCTCGCAACCGTTGCTCGCTTGCAAAATGGCGCACTGGTTTTGCCAGGTTTTGATCTTAACATGCGACCTGATGACTATGACGCTATCGGCGGCAGTGAAGACCGCGATAAAGCGATGAGTGGGCATCCACAATATGGCTTGAAACAACTCATCAAAGATTTTGTAAAAATCGAGCCAAGCGAGATAGAGCTCATCGGTGGACGTAGCGATGATCTGGCACAACGCACAAACATCGTCTCACAGGCCATGCTGCCCGCACCAGTGACAGACCAATGGTTTGAACTTCGCAAGCTCATAAGTGATCAGTCTATAACGGACGCCTTTAAAGATGTTGCTTTGGTGAATGCCAAAAATGATGCAGAGGAAGCTCTTGCTATCGCTTGCGCCTTGCGCGGTTATATTGAAAACAGCACGGGCATTGCCTGCTTGGTTACACCTGATCGCGCTCTTGCGCGCCGCGTGGCGCTAGAGCTTGGGCGATGGGGTTTGAGCATTGATGATTCCGCTGGCCGCCCGCTTGTCAAAACAGCGCCTGCCATATTGGCGCAATTGATTATTGATACGGTTTCAAGTCAGTTCGACCCCGTAACAGTCTTGGCGCTATTAAAACATCCTCTCGCTCGCTTCGGTCTGGAGGGGCGGCATGTGCGCCGAGCTGCGCGCATTTTGGATCTTGCCATTTTACGCGGACCCCGCATTGCTGGGGGTACGCACGGACTGCGAAAACGATTGGAACAAGTAAGCGCCGATGTGCTCAGTGGCACGGCGAAAATTCCTGATATCACCGGCAGCGAACCTGAAGGTGAACCAAAAAGCCGAAGTGCGGGCAGATTACACCCTGCCATTGCGGATGCCTCTCATGAAGACTGGGATGTGGCTGAGACACTCATTAGCCAGCTCATAAAAATATTCACGCCCCTAGAAAAGTTGTTTGATGGTCACGAAGATTATCCTCTATCCACACTTGCCGCGACCCATCACGCGGCGTTGATAGAAGTTATGGAAGAAAAGCCGGCTCATAGTCCTGCTCTAAAAGCCGTCGTTCAACGATTTGAAACTCTCAAGGGTGAAGAGGCCCATTCTTTCATGTTGGAGGCGGGGCATTATCCAAAATTATTCCGCGCGCTCTTGGGGTCAGGAACAGTGCGGGAAGCGGGGGCAGAAGATCCGCGCATTCTCATTCTTGGCGCATTAGAGGCCCGTCTTCTTAGTCCTGACTTTATCGTACTTGCAGCGCTTGATGAGGGCGCTTGGCCTAAAGCGGCTCAAACGGATGCCTTCATGTCGCGTGGTATGCGCGCAGGATTAGAACTTGAGGCGCCCGAGCGGCGTATTGGTCTTGCCGCCCATGACGTTTGCCAAGGGTTGGGCGTGGGCAAGGTGCTGCTTACGCGTGCGGCGAAACGTGGTGGTACACCCACGGTTATGTCGCGCTGGCTGCAACGCTTGTTGGCTCTTGTCGGCGAACCATTGGCCGAGGCCATGAGTGAACGGGGCGCACATTATCTCGGACATGCTGCCCATCTGGATCGACCACAAAACAGGGCTCACACACCAGCTGAAAGACCAAACCCTAAGCCATCGGTTGAGGTGCGGCCCACCAACCTGTCGGTGACACGGGTGGAAGCATGGGTGCGTGATCCCTATGCTATTTATGCTGATCGTATTTTAGAATTAAGACGAGTTGATCCGCTGGGTGCACTTCCAAGCTTCGCCGAGCGTGGCACGATTATTCACGAAATACTGGATCGTTTTAATAAAAACTGGGATGGCATTATCAATGATGCGACTCTCACCAGATTACGTGAGATTGGCTCTGAAATTTTTGACGAAGAGATGCGTGACTTTCCCGACCAAAAAGCTCTTTGGTGGCCAAGATTCGAGCGTATAGCCAGCGCCTATCTTAATTGGGAAAAGGAACGCGCTCCAGCGCCCCACACACGCCATTCTGAAATCTATGCCCGTGTTGATATCGCTGTTGATGAAAAGCCCTTTACTCTATCGGGTATGATCGACCGGCTTGATGAATTAGAAGATGGCACCTTGTCGATTATTGATTTTAAAACCGGCGAACCACCAAGTGCGAAGCAAGTAAAATCGGGCCTCAATGCTCAGCTTGCTTTGGAAGTGACGATGCAACAAAAGGGAGCATTTGATCGTATAGCACCTTTCTCATCGCGGTCTGTATCTCAGCTCGGCTGGGTGAAGCTTAATGGGCGCGAAGATACAGCCCCATTCAAATCAGCACTTATCACAGCAAAAAAGGGGGAAACCCAAGACACGCCTGACGACCTTGGCGATCTGGCAGAACAACAGCTTGTCGACCTTATCCGTCAATATCGTGATCCAGAGCAAGGCTATATGTCTCGTCCACGTCCTGATTTCACATTTCGCTTTGAGGGCGATTATGACCATCTCGCTCGCGTCAAAGAATGGCAGGTCACAGAAGATGAGGATGAGACATGAGCAATAGTCTCACGATTGATGATAATGTACGTATGCGCCAAGCAACGGCGTCTAATCCTGCGCTTTCCGCATGGGTGGGTGCTAACGCAGGCTCAGGCAAAACCTATGTTTTATCGCGGCGCGTCATACGGCTTTTGTTAGAAGGGGCGGAGCCATCAAAAATCTTGTGTCTTACCTTTACTAAGGCCGCTGCTGCTGAAATGTCAGAGCGCGTCTTCAAAGCCTTGGCCGAATGGACAACCGCCGCCGATAGCGACCTTTACAATGAGATTGTTGAGCTTACAGGCAAGGCGCCAAGGGATGAACAAATGCGCGAGGCCCGGCGACTTTTTGCAAAGGCCTTGGAGACGCCGGGTGGCTTGAAAATTCAGACCATCCACGCGTTCTGCGAACGCTTGCTGCATCAGTTCCCAGTAGAGGCCAATGTGGCGGGACATTTTGAAGTGCTGGACGATGTGGGCAAAGAGAAATTATTGCATGAAGCTGAGCGCGATGTCTTGATGGAGGCGGCCCATAATCCAAACGGTGTAATTGCAACCAATCTGTCCATCGCCATCGCTCATGCTTCAGACATGGGCTACGAAAAAGCGTTGCGCAACTTCTTAAGCAAGCAGCAGACATTGCTTGACTGGATTGAAGAGCTTGGCGGTGTTGTCGGTGCCGTTGAAGGTTTGCGGGATTATTTCAATCTTGGTGCCAATGATACGATTGCGGGCTTTCAAGAGCAGATGATGGAGCTACCAAATTTTCCTCCTGTTTATATGGAAAGTCTGCGGCAAGAGCTTGCTGCGAGCTCGGTAAAGTTTCAGGCGCAAGCAGACCTTATCGCCATTATTCTTTCAACAGCTCCAATCGCTGAACGTCAAAATGCGATGTTCGATTTTTTCTTCACCAAAAAGGGTGAGGCGAAAAAATTAGGTAGTGTCGCTTCAAAAGATATTATCGGGAATTTTTCAGACCTTGAAGAGCGGCTGACACAAGAACAAGAGCGTTTGCTTGATCTTCTGGATAAGCAAAAAGCTATCCATACGATTGAAGCGACGCAAGCTTTGTTGACGCTTGGGTCGGCTGTTGCAAAATCTTATACTGGGCGTAAATCAGCAAGCGGCATGATGGATTTTGACGACCTCATTCACAAGTCGGCTGATTTATTAGAAAAGCCAGATGCTGCTGCTTGGGTGCATTATAAGCTAGATCAGGGTTTGGATCATATATTAGTGGACGAGGCACAAGACACCAGCCCCCGCCAGTGGGATGTGATTAAACATTTAGCCGACGAATTTTTTAGTGGTGAGGGTGCGCGCACCCAAAACCGCACGTTGTTCGCCGTTGGTGATGAAAAGCAATCTATCTATTCCTTCCAAGGCGCGTCACCTGAGAAATTTGGCGAAATGCGCAAGCATTTTTTGACCAAAGCCCAAAATGCAGAAAAGCGCTTTGAAAAAATAGCGCTCTCACTTTCATTTCGCTCAACAGCTGATGTGCTTGGCGCGGTTGATATTGTTTGTGGCAATGATGCGATAAAGGGCTATCTCACAGAGGAATATGAGGACCACACGGCGGCGCGACAAAACCAGCCGGGCTTTGTGGAGTTCTGGGCACCCTTCGCTAAACCGACAAAAGCCGTGCACAAAGGTGCATGGTGGCAACCGATGGATCAGCTTGGCGAACAATCCGAGCAAGTACGGCTTGCTGAGAAGGTCGCTAAAACCATCAAGAATATGCTTGATAAGTCGGAGCGCCTTGAAGGCACGGGCACGCTTATTACTGCAGGAGATATTTTGATCTTAACCCGTAAACGCGGGGCGCAGGTGGATGCTATAAATCGGGCGCTGAAGGCCCATGGCATAGCCGTTGCCGGTTCCGACCGTCTCAAGCTCATGGATAATATTGCGATCCTCGATCTGCTGGCTTTGGCTGACTTTGTGCTGTTGTCTGAAGATGATTTGGCGCTCGCAGGTCTTTTGAAAAGTCCGCTAATAAGCCTCACTGAAGATGATCTTTTTGCGCTTGCCCATAATCGTACGGGTACTTTGTGGAAAGAGCTTTATCTGCGCGGACGAGAGGGTGATTCACGCTTTGTCAGCGCTTATGAAAAGCTTGATGCATGGCGGAGCGAAGCGGATTTTGTGCCGCCGTATGATTTTTTTCTGAATGTATTATCGCGCGATCATGGTCGCGAGGCCTTTCTTCAAGGGCTCGGACGAGAGACCGACGAACTGCTGGAAGCTTTTCTCACGCAAGTTCAAACCTATGAACAAACGGAAGTGCCAAGCCTTCAAGGCTTTGTCTCATGGTTTAGAAACGGTGCTGTGGAAATTAAACGGGACATGGAAAGCGCGCGCGATGAGGCTCGTGTGATGACCGTGCATGGCTCAAAGGGTCTTGAAGCGCCAATCGTATTTTTGATTGATGGCAGTGCGCCGGTTCACGCCTCTCACCAGCCAGATATTTTAGGTCTTGGGCAAGAGGGCAACGAGCCTTACATCTGGAAACGCTCAAGCGAGCACAAAACAACGGCGCAAAATGATGCCATTGAGCGAGAGAAATCGGAGGCAATGGCTGAATACTATCGTCTTTTATATGTCGCTATGACCCGCGCGCGCGACAGGCTTTATCTTTTCTCCACGGCATCAGAAAAGGGCGACCCCCCAAAGCAGGGCTGGTATGAGATAACCCATAAAGCGCTGTCAGAGCACGAGTATACAACGCCGATTGTTGATGAGGCAGGCGAAACTATCGCGTGGCGTTGGGCTTCAAGTAAAGCGGCACCTTTGAGTGCCCAAGAGAGCGAAAGTATTTTGGAGGCACCGGTTCATAAACCAGATTGGCTTGCCACAAGTGTCGTTCCTCACGTGCCAGTCGCTCAATCCATAGCGCCATCGCGTACAGGTGGACACGATGAAATTGAAGGCACCACAGACACAACGGGCGAAGCATTTTTAGGCGTGGACCCCATAAAACGCGGGCTATTGATGCACCGACTTCTAGAGCGCCTGCCATCGATCACTCCGTCACAGCGGGAAGCGACAGCGCTGCGGTATCTAAGCAGTAATTTGTCCGACATAGATGATGCCGTGCATGGCGCGATCACTGAGGAAGTGTTGCGTGTTTTAGAAAGCCCACTCACGGGCTCTTTGTTTGCTGTGCCAAATGCCCGAAGCGAAGTGCCGGTCTATGGCACGATTACAATTAACGGCGCCACGTACAAGGTGCGCGGCGAAATAGATCGGCTTATTATCGTTGACGACACTGTTCACATTGTAGATTTCAAAACAAATCGCAGTGTGCCCGACCACCCAACCAATGCACCCAAGGTTTATAGGCGCCAACTTGCCCTTTATCGTGCGTTATTGATGCCAATGTTTCCTGATAAACATATCAAAGCATCCCTACTTTGGACCAATGGCCCTGTATTGATGCCTTTAGCAGAAAGTGATTTAATACAAGCACTTAAAACTATATGAAACATTGTTCTTTTGTTTGAAAATAAATATGGCACTTGCAATGTGCAGCTGAGAGCTTATTTCTAGAGTTCATATGAGTGGGGGAAATCCCACGGTAATTTTGTTTCTCGGGGAATCACTGTAAGTATAGTGAAAATTGAGCGTTAACAGCTCATACAAATAAGAGGTTTATCATGGCTACTGAAGTCGTATCCGACGCAACATTCGATCAGGATGTTATCAACTCTGAAACACCGGTCGTTGTCGACTTCTGGGCAGAATGGTGTGGCCCATGCAAAATGATTGGTCCAGCACTTGAAGAAATTTCAGAAGAAATGGGCGACAAGGTAAAAATCGTCAAACTCAATATTGACGAGAACAATGCGACAGCCATCAAATATGGTGTGCGCTCCATTCCAACATTGATGGTCTTTAAAGATGGCGAGGCGACTTCTATGAAAGTGGGTGCCGCACCTAAGGGTGATCTTGCTAAGTGGATTACTGAAAGCGCCTAAAGGCGATTTTCATTAAACCGGACGAAGCCGAAGATGAAAATCTTCGGCTTTTCTATGGGCTATCGGCAATCACAGCCAAAAACTCATCGCCAAAATTCTTCAACTTTGCTTTCCCCACACCTTTGACTCTTATCATTTCATCAAGGGTTGAAGGGCGCACAACAGCCATATCTTCTAGCGTTCTGTCAGGGAAAATAACATAAGCTGGCACGCCGCGCGCTTTGGCAATCGTTAGTCGTTTTTGTTTTAACGCTGACAAAAGTCCAAGATCACGGTCAGAAATATCGCGCGTTTCTGCAATGGATTTTTTCTTTTCACGAGATTTCTTCGATGGCGGTTTTGCTTCCTGTTTGCGATATAAAAATGTCTCTTTACCGCGCGAAAGATCATTGCCCTTCTTGGTAATTTTCAATCCGCCATATCCTGCGACATCCACCTCAAGAAAACCGATAGAGATCATTTGCCGTATCAACGATTGCCATAAAGCCTTGCTGTAGCCATTGCCACTGCCAAAGCACTCCAGGTCGTCATGGCTGGCTTTTTTGATTTTTTCGGTATTAGCTCCCCGCAAGACATCAATGATATGCGATTGGCCATATATTTCATTCGTTTCAAAAATTGCGTCAAACACCGTAAGCGCATCATCGGTACCATCAGTTAGTTCTTGTGGATTGAGGCAAATATCACAATTGCCACAAGGCTCGTGGCTTTCACCAAAATAAGTAAGCAAGGCTTGGCGTCTGCATGTGAGGGCGTCGGCATAATTGATTAATGCATCAAGGCGTTGGTTTTCACGCCATTTGCGATCATTATCACTGTCTTCCTGATCGATGAATTGGCGTCTGAGGCGAATGTCCCCGGGACCAAAAAGCATATGGGCTTCTGCCGGTTTCCCATCACGCCCCGCCCGGCCAATTTCTTGATAATAAGCCTCTACGCTGCCGGGCAAATCCGTATGAAAAACATAGCGTACATCTGGCTTGTCGATACCCATACCAAAAGCAATGGTGGCGCAAATCACAACACCCTCTTCGGTAACAAACCGATTTTGATTTTCTGTACGCACTTCGGTGTTCAAACCAGCGTGATAAGCGAGAGCGTTGATGTCATGGTCACGCAACAGTTCAGCCGCTTCTTCCGTTTTTTTGCGTGATAGACAATAAACAATACCGTTTGAGGCGCGGCGTGGAAGGATAAAATCAAGCAGCTGGTCTTTCCAGCTGTCCTTGGATGACACTGCAAGCTTGATATTGGGCCTGTCAAAGCCTGCAACGAAAACTTTGTGGGGACCGGCGAAAAGTTGTGTTGCAATATCTTTGCGGGTTGCTTCATCAGCGGTGGCGGTTAGGGCAGCTATCGGTACATTGGGGAAGCTATCTGATAGCTTGCCGAGTTGTGCATATTCAGGGCGAAACGCGGGTCCCCATTGCGACATACAATGCGCTTCATCAATAGCAAATAAGGTGATAGGCAGGCGCGATATGGCATTGAGCATACGATCCGTCATTAAGCGTTCTGGTGCCATATAAAGGATGGAGAGTTCACCGCAGGCAGCTTTGCGCCATGTCGCTATGTTTGCTTCACGGTCACGCGCAGAATTAATGGCATCCGCCTCAACGCCTGCAAGCCTCAAGGCTGCAATCTGATCTTCCATCAAAGCAACTAGAGGCGAGACAACCACGCACAGCCCACCCATGGTGAGGGCAGGCACTTGGAAACAAAGTGACTTACCAGCACCTGTTGGCATCACAGCCAGAATGCTCGTTCCCTCCAACAAGCAATCGACTACTTCTTCCTGACCATCGCGAAAGGTTTGATAGCCAAAGATATCACGCAGCACACCCAGTTTTTTATGCTGGAGATCACCCATAGTTGGCTTTATTTCCATCAATAACTCTTATTCAGGGGGCGTCCCATTACGCTCTAAGACTTCCCCGACGAGATAAAGCGAACCGGAAATCAGAACACGTGGCGGGCTTTCATATTGCCAATTTTTCGCCATCAACTTCAACGCATCTTCTACACTGTTTGCTGGCTCAGCTGATACGCCAGCTTTGAGTGCATATTCTGCAAGCTCACTTGGGTCAATCGCATTTTCTGTGTTGTTCAGCGGTACCGTGAAGCAATGACGTGCCAAATCAGCAAAAGGTTCAAAATAACCAACTGGCTCTTTTGTATTCAACAAGGCCACGATTAAAAACAGCGGACGTTCAACACGTTCCTCTAGATCGGCCATTGCACTTGCAATTGCTTGCCCTGCTGCCGGATTGTGCCCGCCATCAAGCCAGATTTCCGTCTCACTCATTGCCTGATCAACCAAGGCGCCTTGTTGCAGTTTTTGCAATCGGCCAGGCCAGTAAACATTTTGCAGGCCTGTTTCTATGATATCTGTATCAAGTCCGAGGCCCGCTGCTTTTAGGGCGGCGATCGCCGTTGCTGCATTGGCTATTTGGTGATGCCCTGCAAGTCGGGGCATATCGAGGTCAAGCAATTCTTCTTCATCTTGAAAAATAAGCCTGCCATTTTCCGACCATGCCATCCATTCTTGTCCGGCATGCTGGGCCGTGGTGCCAGCGCGAGCAACCGCATAATCAAGAACGTCACTCACAAGATCACTCGTCTGTGGTCCGATAACAACTGGGGCGCCGCTCTTGATGATACCGGCTTTTTCGGCAGCAATTTTTTCTATTGTGTCCCCCAAAAACCCTTGATGATCGAGGGCAATAGAGGTGATGACGCTGACAAGGGGAGGGGCGATAACATTGGTTGCATCAAGCCGACCGCCAAGGCCTACTTCAAGCAGTGTAAAATCTGCTGGATTGCTAGAAAAGAGCACGAAAGCGACAGCCGTTAAAAGCTCGAACACGGTAATATCTTCACCGCCATTGATCCGCTCCACCCTAAGCAATGCTTGAGCAAAACTATCGTCATCCACAAAGGTGCTTTCCCCCGGTCCGCTGGCTAAGCGAAACCGCTCGTTATATCTGACCAAATGGGGGGAGCTATGCACATGAACGCTTTTACCTGCGGCTTCCAAAATAGAGCGCATGAAAGCGATGGTCGAGCCTTTGCCATTAGTGCCAGCCACATGGATGACAGGCGGAATATCAAGGTGTGGGTTGCCCAGTCGCTCAAGCAGGCTCAACACCCGTGTGAGCGCCAGATCATAGCCCGGTGGAAAAGTCATCGTCAGGCGGGCAATAATATCATCAGGGCTTTCAAATGCCATGAGGGCACTAAGGAGTGGCGGTGTCGCCACCCTCGTCACTAATTTCAGGAGATTCGTCATCTGCTGCGGCCTCAGCGTCGTCTGCAGCGGGTTCGTCAATTAACGGCCAAGCCTGATGGGTCAATGTTGCGCAAATTTGTGCAACCGTCTCAGGCAGCGCATGACGATGGACCACCATGTCGACCATGCCGTGTTCTTTCAGATATTCTGATCGCTGAAATCCTTCCGGCAATTTTTCGCGGATGGTTTGTTCTATTACGCGTGGTCCTGCAAAACACACAAGCGCGCCGGGTTCTGCAATGTGAACATCACCCAACATCGCATAAGATGCGGTCACGCCACCGGTTGTTGGATTGGTGAGAACGACGATATAAGGCAAGCCCGCTTCACGAAGTGCTTGAACGGCGACGGTCGTGCGCGGTAGTTGCATCAAGGACATAATGCCCTCCTGCATACGGGCGCCGCCAGAAGCTGTAAAAATAACAAATGGTAGTTTCTTTTTTACAGCGCTCATAATAGCAGTAATAATCGCCTCACCGGCCGCCATACCAAGCGATCCCAACATGAACTCGGAGTCTTGAACGACGGCGATCATCTCAACACCTTTGACCTTGCCGTGGGCAATAAGAATAGCATCCTTCAGGCCGGTTTTTGCTTTGGCGTCTTTAAGGCGGTCGACATAGCGCTTGCTATCGCGAAATTTCAAGGGATCAACCGCAACATCTGGCGTATCAATTTGTTTCCATTCCTCATTATCGAAAAAGAAGTTCAGGCGCTTTTTACCTTCAATCTTCATGTGATAATTAGAATTTGGGACAACGAATTGATTTTGCTCAAGATCACGGTGGAAGACAAGCTCGCCGCTCTCGGGATCTTTCACCCAAAGGTTCTCAGGCGTTTCACGCTTATTGAAAAAACCCATTCCAGGGCGGACGACGTTGCTAATCCAGTTCAATGGCTTGGTTCCTTAGTTTATCTGTATTCTCAAGCTTATTCGGCAGCTTCAGATCGTGCGGCATGAACACCAACACTGAGTTCTTTAACAAGATCAGTGACGGCTTTCACTGTTATGTCGGTAGCTTTACCGTCTTCGTCAAGGCTGTCTTTTATAGCACTAACAAGGGCGGAGCCAACCACCACACCATCCGCATCCATGCCAATGATGCGTGCTTGTTCAGCGGTTTTAACGCCAAAGCCAACCGCAACAGGCAAATCTGTATGGTTTTTGATGCGGTTGACCGCATCGGCCACACGGCCTGTATTGGTGAGGGCGGCCCCTGTGATGCCGGTCATTGATACGTAATAGACAAAACCTGATGTGTTGTTGAGTACGGCCGGCAGGCGTTTGTCATCGGTGGTTGGCGTGGCCAGACGGATGAAGTTTATGCCTGATTCCATTGCCGGCAAACATAATTCATCATCTGCTTCTGGTGGCAAATCAACAATGATCAACCCATCCACGCCGGCTTCTTTCGCTTCTGCCGCAAAGGCCGCTGAGCCACGGAAATAAATCGGGTTATAATAGCCCATGAGCACAATCGGCGTTTCATTGTCATACTCACGAAAGCGGCGCACCATATCAAGCACATCATTCATGCGCATGCCTGCTTTCAAAGCGCGCTGGGTCGCTAGTTGAATCGGGATGCCTTCAGCCATTGGATCTGAGAACGGCATACCTAATTCAATGACATCGGCACCCGCAGCTGGCAATGCATCAACGATTGCTTGACTGGTTGCCTGATCGGGGTCGCCTGCTGTGATAAAAGTTACCAGCGCCGGGCGGTTTTCGCTCGCACATTTTGCAAAACGGGCATCAATTCTTGTTACGGGGCGCTTGGTACTCATGATTGTTCTCGAATTTATTTGACGACGTCGCCGTCTTCTTTTGTGAAGGAACCGATATCGGGATTAGGTAAAATGTCCAGAACTTTCTCGGAAGGCCGCGCCAAAACCGCGCCTTTTGGCGAGACCACAATCGGGCGATTCATGAGAATGGGGTGCTCGACGATAAAGTCGATCAACTCATCATCACTCCATTTTTCATTGCCTAGATCAAGTTCATCATAGGGCGTGCCCCTTTGCCGCAAGATATCACGAACGCTAAGACCAGTGGCCGCGATCACCTCAACCAGTTTTGCGCGACCAATGGGTGTTTTTTGATAATCAATTACATCCAGCATTGCGCCTGATTGCTCAATCATCGCCAAAGTGTTGCGCGATGTGCCGCATTTTGGGTTGTGGTAGATTGTGATGGTCATCCTAAACTCGTCTTGTCTTTGTTATAATCGTTATTTCATTCTTCATAGCCGGACTTGGTTCTGCTATCCAGAAAAACCTGACAAGACAGATGTCATCGTCGTGGTGCTGGTTGGAGTGCTTCGATTGGTTTTCCGCCATCAGTAAACTCTGCGAAAGTGTCAACAGCCTGCTTCATGTGTCTTAATTCTTGACGCATTTCTGCCAGTTGGGGCGCTTGTTCATGGGCCATTAGTCTGAGTTCATTCTCAAAAGCATCCATACGAGTTTCCATCTTTGTCACATCATATTGCAACACTTCAAGCCGCTCTAGAAGAATATCTAATTTATCACTCATCTCGTTAGAGCTCCACGCCCAGCGCTTTGCCAACAGTGAACACATCCTTATCGCCACGCCCGCACAGGTTCATGACAAGGATCTGGTCCTTATCCATGGTTGGCGCTCTTTTAATGACTTCGGCAAGCGCATGGCTTGGTTCCAATGCTGGAATAATACCCTCTAACTTTGTGCAAAGCTGAAAAGCCTCAAGCGCCTCTACATCTGTGATAGGCACATAATTGACACGTCCCGTATCGCGCAGCCATGAGTGTTCAGGCCCGATGCCGGGGTAATCAAGGCCAGCCGAGATTGAATGACCTTCGAGTATTTGCCCATCATCATCTTGCAAAAGATACGTGCGATTGCCGTGCAATACGCCGGGCTTGCCGCCGGTGAGAGACGCGCAATGCCCATCCGTATCAAGGCCGTGGCCGCCTGCTTCAACGCCGATGATCTCGATATTTTCGTCATCGAGGAATGGATGGAATAGGCCAATGGCATTTGAGCCGCCGCCAATGCAGGCAATCAATGTGTCTGGCAGACGACCTTCGGCTTCCATCATCTGTTCGCGTAGCTCATTGCCGATGACGGACTGAAAATCCCGCACAAGCGTTGGATAGGGGTGGGGCCCTGCTGCCGTGCCAATGATGTAAAATGTATCGTCCACATTTGTCACCCAGTCGCGCAGTGCTTCATTCATGGCATCTTTCAGTGTACCCGCACCGGCGGTGACAGGATTAACCTCAGCGCCTAGCAGCTTCATACGAAACACATTTGGTGCTTGGCGTTCAACGTCGGTTGCACCCATATAAACATGACAAGGAAACCCAAATCGCGCGCAAACTGTCGCAGACGCAACACCATGCTGACCCGCGCCGGTTTCCGCGATAATGCGGGTTTTGCCCATGCGCTTTGCAAGCAAAATTTGGCCAAGGCAATTGTTGATTTTATGGCTGCCCGTATGGTTCAACTCATCGCGCTTAAAATAAATCTTCGCGCCACCAAGATGCTCGGTCATACGCTCGGCAAAATAAAGCGGGCTGGGGCGACCAGAATAATGTTTATTGAGATGATCAAGTTCGGCTTGAAAAGACGGGTCCGCTTTCGCCTCTTCATAGGCTTTTTCCAAATCCAGAATAAGTGGCATCAATGTTTCGGCAACGAAACGGCCGCCGTAAATGCCGAAGTGCCCGCGCTCATCAGGGCCGGTGCGATAGGAATTTGGTTTTTGCACATTCATTGCCGTTACTCTTTTGCTCTTTTTTACTCTTCTTGCTCTGGTTTCACGCTTTTAATGTTGCTGCGTGAATAAAGCTTTCAATCATTGCTATATCTTTTACGCCGGGTTGGCTCTCAACACCAGAGGAGACATCAACCCCAAAGGGACTAACCCTTTCAATCGCTTCTTGTACATTATCCGGTGACAAGCCGCCAGAGAGCATGAAAGGCACATTATCTGGAAGGTCTTTCACAATATCCCAATCAAATGTCGCGCCATTGCCGCCTGGCAGATCAGCATCTTTCGGTGGTTTTGCATCAAGTAAAATATGATCTGCAATACCAATATAGGGAACAATCGCGGCAAGGTCATCACTCACGCTGATGCCAATCGCCTTCATGACCAACAAATCATAACGTGATTTTATCTCTAAAATGCGCGCAGGCGTCTCGCTGCCATGACATTGCACAATATCTGGTTTGACATCCCGCACGATCTCATCAAGCGCTTCATCATCTATATTGACCACCAAAGATACAATCTTTGTCCGCCCTCGCGCATGGCCAGCAAGGCGTCTAGCCTCATCACCATCCACATGACGCGGGCTTTTTTTGAAATTAACAAGACCAATCCAATCGGCGCCCGCATTAATGGCAGCATTGATGGTTTGGGTTGTGGAAAGACCACAGATTTTAATGATCGGTTTCATAGTAGCGATATGTCGTTTCAAACATGAATATCAAGAATTAAGTGCCTCCGTTTTATGAGGCCTTGGGCGTAGGAACAAGTCTATAATGTTAGAAAGTACCTATCGGTTGGTATCATATGATGACTTTAGCGCATTGCGGCTCTAAATTGTGCGCCAACAGGAGTGCACAATGTCACAAAAACATATCTTTCTCATCGATGGGTCAGCCTATATCTTTCGCGCCTATCATGCGCTGCCCCCACTCACGCGCAAATCCGACGGTATTCCCGTAGGTGCGGTGTCGGGTTATTGCAATATGATGTGGAAGGTATTCAATCAGGCGAAGGACGGAAAGCTGGGGCCGCCTGCCACGCACTTTGCGGTGATCTTTGATCATTCTTCAAAAACATTCCGCAATGAAATATACCCCGAATATAAAGCCAACCGCTCCGCTCCGCCGGAAGATTTACGCCCTCAATTTGGGCTTATCCGTGAAGCAACTCATGCTTTCAACCTGCCATCAATAGAGAAAGAAGGCTTTGAGGCCGACGATCTGATTGCCACCTATGCTCGCATTGCTAATGAAAATGGCAACAAGGTCACTATCGTTTCATCCGACAAAGATTTGATGCAACTGGTGACAGATAATGTATCGATGTATGACTCAATGAAAGACAAGCATATTTCAACGCCTGAAGTGCTTGAGAAATTTGGTGTGGGACCAGAAATGATGATCGACCTTCAGGCGCTCGCTGGTGATAGCACGGATAATGTGCCCGGCGTTCCTGGCATTGGCGCCAAAACCGCCGCACAATTATTGCTGGAATACGGAGACCTTGAAACGCTTCTGGCGAGAGCGGGTGAGATTAAGCAAAACAAGCGGCGCGAGAATCTGATCGAATTTGCGGATCAAGCTCGTATTTCACGGCAATTAGTCCGACTTGATGATCATGTGGAACTTGATGTGCCGCTGGATGATCTTGGGGTTGTTGAGGTGGAAGGGGCGGAGCTGCTTTCTTATCTCAAGGGCATGGAATTCACGACCCTCACCAAGCGTGTGGCTGAAAACTTTGAGGCCGATGTTAGCGCGATTGAGGCAAAGGTCATCAAAGTTGATGGCTATGAAGCGCAGCGCGGGCCAGATCTTGATCCGACACAAATAAGTAAAGAGGGCGGCATCGCAACGCCACAAATGCTGGCCAGCCAACGCGCAGAAAAAATCAGTGCGCTGCCCGTCGACAGCAGCACCTATGAAATGGTGATAAATCTTGAAGCGCTGGATCGCTGGATCGAAGAGGCGCGCGAGAAGGGTATTGTTGCGGTTGATACAGAGACCACATCTCTTGATGCTATGGCCTGTGATCTGGTAGGCGTATCGCTTGCCACAGCACCGGGCCGCGCCTGCTATATTCCGCTTGCCCATATTGATCCTGATGCATTCTGTGGTGATTTGTTCGGTGATGTGCAATCCAGCGATCATGCGGCCATGCCAAATCAAATACCACTCAAAGAAGCGATTGCCCGCTTAAAGCCGCTCTTTGAAGATCCGTCTGTTCTTAAGGTTGCGCAAAACCTGAAATACGACTGGCTGGTTCTCATTCGCTACGGCATTAAAGTCGCGCCTTTTGATGACACGATGCTGATGTCCTATGTGCTGGATGCTGGCATCTCTGGTGGTCATGGCATGGATGCGTTGTCTGAACGCTGGCTAAACCACGACCCCATTCCCTTCAAGGAAGTCTGTGGCTCTGGCAAATCAATGATTACTTTCGATAAGGTGCCCCTTGAAAAAGCAACCGCTTATGCCGCTGAAGATGCCGATGTCACCCTGCGGCTTTGGATGATCTTAAAGCCGCGCCTTGTGGCTGAGGGCATGGTCACGGTTTATGAGCGACTGGAACGCCCGATGGTGCCAGCTCTTGCACGCATGGAACAACGCGGCATTGCCGTTGATAGGCAAATGCTCTCGCGCCTTTCGGGTGAATTTGCCCAAAAGGCGGCAGCCATTGAAGCCGACATTTATGATCTAGCTGGCGAAACATTCAATGTCGGCTCTCCCAAGCAGCTCGGTGAGATACTGTTTGACAAAATGGGCTTGCCTGGCGGCAAGAAGACCAAAACCGGCGCATGGTCTACCTCTGCACAAGCTCTGGAAGATTTGGCAGCTGAAGGTCATGACTTGCCTGTTAAAATCGTTGAATGGCGACAGCTTTCAAAATTGAAATCTACCTATTCAGATGCGATCCCCACCTATATTAACGCTGATAGCAACCGCGTTCACACCTCATATTCTCTGGCTAGCACCTCCACGGGGCGGCTTTCATCTTCAGAACCGAACTTACAAAATATCCCCGTGCGCACTGAAGAAGGGCGCAAAATCAGGCAGGCTTTTGTTGCCGCCAAGGGGCGCAAGCTTTTGTCTGCTGACTATAGCCAAATTGAACTGCGCGTTCTCGCGCACATGGCTGACATCCCACAGTTGAAACAGGCCTTTGAAGACGGGTTTGATATTCATGCGATGACGGCCAGTGAGATGTTTGGTGTGCCGATCGATGGTATGGACCCTATGGTGCGCCGCCGTGCAAAGGCGATCAACTTTGGTATTATTTATGGTATTTCTGCCTTCGGGCTGGCCAATCAGCTTGGCATCGGGCGCGGCGAAGCGAAGGATTATATCGACAAATATTTCGAACGCTTCCCGGGTATTAAAGATTACATGGAAGAGACAAAGAAGTTTGTTCACGCCAATGGCTATGTGGAGACGATTTTCGGGCGCCGCGCGCACTATCCTGATATTAATACCAAAAATCCAAATATGCGCAATTTTTATGAACGCGCCGCCATTAACGCGCCCATCCAAGGCTCTGCGGCTGATATCCTGCGCCGAGCGATGCTGCGCATGGAAGAGGCGCTTTATGAGGCGAAGCTGAACGCACAAATGCTGCTACAAGTGCATGATGAACTGATTTTCGAGCTACCGGAAGAAGAAGTCGACTCCACCACAGCGCTCGTCAAAGGCATCATGGAAAATGCGACCATGCCCGTCCTCAACCTGAGTGTTCCCCTGTCGGTCGATGCTCGTGCTGCGGATAATTGGGATGAGGCGCATTAACATATAAAACCTATCTACGCGCACCAAACCACAAGCATTTCCATGTTGTCGACATAAGGCGACAAGGGCGCGTATAGCCAAGTCAGAAAATATTCATTTTTTTCTTACATTTGCCTGAAAATTTAACGTGATATTCCGCGAGAGAATCGTGTGTTGTTGTTCATTTATTAGACGAGTAAACGTCTGGCTAAGGGCAAACAAGCGGTTCGTCACGCATGGTGCGTGGTTGAATTCATATCAATTTAAAATTGTAAAGAGTAATAAGAAAGAAGTGGTTTGTATGATATTTTTGAAAAAGAGCATATCAGCAGTTGCGGTCATGAGCCTGATGACTGGTGTAGCAATGGCAGCAGATATTGATCCGCCAGCTCAACCAATTGCACCTGCGGCAAAAAATGATAATTTTTATATCTCAATCTTTGCCGGTGGGAATCTCAGTGTTGGCGATGAATCCTTTTCAAATGGCGATGGCTTATTAGTAGATATTGACCGTGATAATGGATTCAGTGTTGGTGGCGCAGTTGGTTACAAATGGAATAGTTTTAATTTTGATGGCATTACACCTCGTACTGAAATCGAGTTTTCCTATTTCAACAATGATGTTGATCAATTGGATTTTTCCGGCAATGGCGCTGGAAATGAAATACTTATTGGTGACACGGATGTAACTGGTTTCAATGTCTTAGCTAACCTTTATCTTGACTTCGATCATTTTAGCGACACGGGCTTCACGCCTTATATCGTTGGGGGCCTAGGTGTTTCTGTTGTTGATCTGGACCTCGTGTACAATCCGGCAGCGCCTTTTGCTTTGAATCTTGATGACAGAAGCACAAACTTTCTTTGGAGTGTTGGTGCTGGTACTAGTTATGCGTTGTCTGACAGTGTTTCGCTTTTTGGTGATGCGCGTTTCCAACAAGCTATTAACGTAGACAGTGTGCGGCGTGGCGGTGGAACACCAGGCGTCAATGGTGGGACATTCGAAGAAGATCTAAGTAATGTGGCCTTGAGAGCCGGCCTATCCTATAAATTTTAGGAAGCGCGACGTCTCTTTTTAAAAAGCCCGCCTTGTGCGGGCTTTTTTATATTTTGAATCACAACAATTGGTGCGCGGGTACCCTCTTATTTTTATCGAAATCCGAATTAACTTTAAGCGCCATTTAATTATATTATTTTTTAGGCAAAACTATTTATGCGAAGTTTAATTCACCCTCAAATCTAGCGCTAAAGTGTTGTTTTCTTCGGCATTAACTACCTTTTTGCGACTTCTGTGTGTTGCATTGAAAAAGGCCACCTCTGTATTTGAGGCATCCAAAGGCGGACAATCTGCCTTCAATTGTAGAGCATTGGTTTGATGACCAAGCAACGAAGGGTGGCTTTAGATGAATATTGGCGTTCAACACGGTATTTGGAATAAAGATTTCGCGGCTGATAAAGCAGGCCTTGAAAGCATTGGCACGGTTCACTGGAACTATGGCGCTGCCGAGCTTTATGATCGGGCACTGAAAAACCGTGAAGGTGAGCTAACCGCTGATGGCGCGTTGGCTGTCGATACGGGTCAACACACTGGCCGCTCCGCACAAGATAAATTTATTGTCCGCGATGCAAACACCGAAGATAAAATTTGGTGGGACAACAACAAAGGCATGGAGCCTAAACACTTTTCTCTGCTTTGGCAGGATATGATTGCTCACGCCAAAGGTATGGAGCTTTATGCCCAAGACCTTTACGGCGGCAATGACATCGCTCATCGTTTGCAAACCCGTGTATTCACAGAATATGCTTGGCACTCATTGTTCATTCGCAACATGCTTGTGCGCCCGCAGCGTGAAGAACTTGAGAACTTTGTGCCGCAGATGACAATCATTGATCTGCCAAGCTTTAAAGCGGACCCTGAGCGTCATGGTTGCCGCTCTGAGACATTCATTGCATGTGATTTTACTCGAAAAATTGTGCTTATCGTTGGTACTTCTTATGGCGGCGAAATGAAGAAATCTGTTTTCTCACTTCTCAACTATCTATTGCCAGAAAAAGGCATTATGCCGATGCATTGTTCAGCTAATGTGAATGATGAAGGTGAAAGCGCAATCTTCTTTGGTCTTTCTGGTACGGGCAAAACAACCTTGTCTGCTGACCCTTCCCGTACTCTTATCGGGGATGATGAGCATGGTTGGGGAGCTGATGGTATTTTTAATTTTGAAGGCGGTTGCTACGCGAAAACAATCAATTTATCAAAGGAAGCGGAGCCTGAAATCTATTCAACGACAGAACGTTTCGGGACGATTCTTGAAAACGTGATGATCGATGATGAAACAGGTAAGCCCGATTTTGATGATAGCTCAAAAACCGAAAACGGTCGGTGTTGCTACCCCATTGATTTCATCTCCAATGCAAGTGCGACAGGCCAAGCACCGCAACCCAAAAACATTGTGATGTTAACAGCTGACGCTTTCGGTGTGATGCCTCCGATTGCGCGTTTGACACCGACACAGGCGATGTATCATTTTTTGTCTGGCTATACAGCGAAGGTGGCTGGCACAGAAAAAGGCCTAACAGAACCGACGGCAACATTCTCTGCCTGCTTTGGTGCACCATTCATGCCCTTGCATCCATCGGTTTATGGCTCGCTTCTACGTGATCTGATTGCCAAGCACGATGTAACATGCTGGCTGGTAAATACAGGATGGACAGGTGGCGCTTATGGTGTTGGTTCACGCATGCCGATTAAGGCAACGCGTGCCCTGTTATCATCTGCCCTTGATGGTTCGCTGAATGCTGCTGATTTCCGCACAGACGCAAATTTCGGTTTCGAAGTGCCAACTGCTGTGGAGGGTGTCGACTCATCTATTTTGACGCCGCGTGACACATGGGCTGATAAACAAGCCTATGATGCGCAGTCAGAGAATCTTGTCTCAATGTTCATTGAGAATTTTGAGAAATTTGAGAAACACGTTGATATTTCGGTTACGAGTGCAGCGCCCCTTTTTTCTCAAGCCGCTGAGTGAAAAGCGGGTCATTGATGCAAAAAGGCAGCCTTGGGGCTGCCTTTTTTTTTTGGGGATGCTGACTATAATAGAGTTCATGGTTTGATTATGAGCTTAAGTTTTGCTTCCATGTGATAAGTGATCTGGACATTGTCATGGGCCTCGCATCCTGATACATGGCGCTAGTGATAATTTTTCTTATGATTTAAACGGACAATGACCAGCGTGAGTGACACCCCCCACACAGAACAAGCCCACCTGATTTCGCAAGCGCTTCCCTTTATGCAGCGCTATGATGGCGAGACTGTTGTGGTGAAATTTGGTGGCAATGCCATGGGCGATGAAGCCCTGCATAAAGCCTTTGCGCAGGATATAGCGCTATTAGCGCAATCTGGCGTGGAACCTATTGTGGTGCATGGCGGCGGGCCGCAAATTGGAGCGATGCTCGACCAATTAGGTTTGAAAAGCGAATTCAAAGGCGGATTGCGGGTTACGACCAAAGAAATGGTGCGTGTGGTTGAAATGGTTCTGGCGGGTTCCATCAACAAGGAAATCGTCTCATCGATCTGCGCCGAGGGAGGTTATGCCATTGGCCTTTGCGGTAAAGACGGCAATATGGTGACCGCCCAAAAAATTCACCGCACAGAACGCGCGGCTGATTCCAATATTGAGCAGATTATTGATCTTGGGTTTGTAGGCGAGCCAAAAGAGGTGGACACGGTTTTGCTGAAAATGCTGCGAATGCGCGGCATTATTCCGGTGATTGCGCCGATTGCGTCAAGTGAAGACCAAAAAACCTATAATATTAATGCGGATACCTTTGCAGGCGCCATTGCCGGTGCCATGGAAGCCGAACGGTTATTGTTCCTCACCGACATCGAAGGCGTGATGGATGATGACGGCAAGCTTCTGCGTGAGCTTGATGTGGCAACAGCCCGCATGATGATAAAGCGCGGCACGATTTCTGGCGGCATGATCCCAAAAGTTGAAACCTGCATTGAAGCACTCGAACAGGGCGTGGAAGGCGTGGTTATTTTGGATGGCCGCAAACCACATGCCGTGCTCTTGGAACTTTTCACCGAGCATGGCGCAGGGACATTGATCACACCATGAGCGACGTCGACCTGACGCCATTTTGCGATGTTGATACATGGATTTTCGATCTCGATAACACGCTTTATCCGCGCAGTTGTGATCTCTTCGCGCAGATGAACGTGCGTATGACGCAGTTCATTCAAGACCTCAAAGGCTTGCCTTTCGATGAAGCGCGCATCATGCAAAAAAAGCATTACCATGACTATGGCACAACCCTGCGCGGGCTGATGAAAGTGGAGAATATCAATCCGGAAGACTATCTCAATTTTGTCCATGACATCGACTATTCACCGGTCAAGCCAGCGCCTGATCTGCGTGCAGCCATTGATGCTTTACCGGGGCGCAAGATGATTTTCACCAATGGTGACGTGCCACACGCAAAGCGCACCACCGATAAGCTCGGCATTACTGATTTGTTTGAACATGTGTTTGATATTATCGCAGCCGACCTCGTGCCAAAGCCGCATCGCGACCCATATGAAAAATTCATCAAACTAGCGAATATTGATCCCAGATGCGCCGCTATGTTTGAAGATTTGCCACGCAATCTCGCCGTGCCTCACGAGATGAAGATGCGCACGGTCCTTATTCAAGATCCACCAGACAGCACTGAGACCCGGCAGCCGTGGGAAGTAGAAATCACTAATGCGGATCATGTGCATTTTCAAACATCTGATTTGACCGGATTTTTGCAAGAAGTCGGGCGGCAATTTTACTCTCCGTAAAAGTCCTCGACAATTTTCCAACCCTCGCTGGCTGTATCGACAATTTTGAAAAGATCAACGTCATCAGGCGAAATGGTGCCTTCTTCTGCAAGCGCATCAAGATTAATCACCCGCCCCCAAAAAGCCTTGCCAAACAAAAGTACAGGCACGCGCTCCATCCTGCCTGTTTGAATAAGAGTGAGCGTCTCAAACAATTCATCCATGGTGCCAAAACCACCTGGAAAGACGGCGACGGCTCGCGCGCGCACAAGAAAATGCATTTTACGAATAGCAAAATAATGAAAGTTGAAACACAGGTCCGGTGTCACATAAGCATTAGGCGCCTGTTCGTGTTCAAGCACGATGTTGAGACCGATTGACGCCGCGCCAACATCATCGGCGCCACGGTTGCCGGCTTCCATCACACCAGGCCCGCCGCCCGTGACCACCACATATTCTTTACCATCGTGACGAAGAGATGCCTTCGATGAAAGAGCGGCAAAGTCGCGTGCTTCTTGATAATATTTTGAATTTTGTTCGAGGTTCTTTTTCGCGATATCGTTTTTAGCAGCCCATGCTTCACCGCCGGGCTCAGGAATCCGAGCTCCCCCGAATAGCACAACTGTCGAATTTATCCCTTTTTCGATCAGGGCTAGCTCAGGCTTTAAATACTCCAGTTGTAGACGAATGTTGCGGGTATGTTCGGATACTAGAAAATCATCATCCGCGAAGGCAAGCTTATAAGCTGGCGCGCGGGTTTGTGGCGTATCCGGAATTTGTTTGATTTTTTCTACATCCGCTAATGAACTTTTGAATTTCCCAACACTGCGCCTAACATTTTTCGCCATTCTTTTTTCCTATAATCAAAAGACAATTGAATGCATCTCTTATCTGATTCTATAAAACCAATTGCGTCTTTAAGACACATCGCATAGTTTTCGCTCAAACCAACTGTCCTTTATGTAAAATGAGAGAAAACTATGAGCCACGCTGACCTTCAAGCCACAATTGAAAAAGCCTTTGATGAGCGTGATGCCATCAATACTGAAACACAAGGCCCCGTGCGTGAAGCTGTTCAAGAGGCATTAAACCTCTTGGATGCGGGTAAAGCTCGTGTAGCAGAAAAATCTGGCAATGACTGGATTGTCAACCAATGGTTGAAAAAGGCGGTTCTTTTGTCATTTAGTCTCAATGACATGGCCCCTATTACTGGTGGCCCTGACGGGGCGACTTGGTGGGACAAGGTTCCATCAAAGTTTAATGGCTGGGGTGAAGCCGAATGGAAGGCTAATAGCTTCCGTGCGGTGCCAGGTTGTGTTGTGCGCCATTCCGCCTATATCGCGCCAAGCGTGGTGGTTATGCCGTCTTTCGTTAATCTGGGTGCTTATGTCGATACAGGCACAATGGTTGATACATGGGTGACGGTCGGCTCTTGCGCCCAAATTGGCAAAAATGTTCATCTGTCCGGCGGCGTTGGCATTGGTGGTGTGTTAGAGCCATTGCAGGCGGGTCCTGTTATTATCGAAGATAATTGCTTCATCGGTGCGCGCTCAGAAGTTGTGGAAGGCGTTATTATACGCGAAGGGTCAGTTCTTTCTATGGGCGTGTTCATCAGCGCTTCCACAAAAATTATCGACCGTAAAACAGGCGAAGTCTTTATCGGTGAAGTGCCAGCCTATTCTGTGGTGGTTCCAGGCGCTTTGCCAGGCAAACCTTTGCCAGATGGCACGCCGGGTCCTAGCCTTTACTGTGCAGTGATTGTAAAAAGAGTTGATGCCCAAACGCGCTCAAAAACCAGTATCAACGACCTTCTTCGCGACTAGGCGACAAAAGCCAAGCTCTCGTTAATCGCTTCTTTAGCCTTTGAGGCGATGCTGTCGGTTCATAATCATTGAACCGGCAGAAAAAATGCGCATCTATTTTGATTCAAACGGCCGCATATCAGCGGCTGATTTTCGTAAATATGCTCTTATCACATCCTTTGTTGGTACTGGTGCAGCCTATTTAGTGTCGATTGTTTTATTCGGTACATATACGTTACCTTTCGTGCCCTTGATGCCAAACCCAGATCCCGTGCATCAAATGCTGTATACATTATTGCCGCTCCTTTTTTCGGCGCCGCTTTTCATCAAGCGTCAACATGACCGCAATCGCACACCAATGTTCTTTATGCTCTATGTTGGTATGGCAGTTGGTCTTGCCCTTTTTGGTGCAGGCGGTAGCACAACGACTCATCCAATCACACAAGTAGAACTCAAGTCTTTCGTGGCCACTAATGTTGTGCATGCACCAGTCACGCTGATGGGACTTTGGCTGCTTATTGAGTGTTGTTTTTTAAAGGGGGTTGAGGGAGCAAACCAATTTGGCAATGATCCGCTTGGCAATGAGTGGTATTGATATAGAGTATATCAGTTGGCCTGATTGTCTTAGTTGACCCGCTCGCGCACCGGCTATAAACCCTGTGTATGACTGTTTTAAAACCTGATCCAATCAAGATTGCACAAAAGCTTATTCGCTGCCCTTCTGTAACACCAGCAGAGGCAGGGGCACTCGACTATCTTGAAGATGTACTCAAAGATGCTGGCTTTGAAACGTTTCGCGTCCCTTTCGGCGGCGGCGACACCTATGAAGTTGATAATCTTTATGCCCGTTTTGGGTCTCGCGCACCGCATTTTTGTTATGCTGGTCACACAGACGTTGTTCCAGTGGGCGATGCTGATGCGTGGACATGTGACCCTTTCGGCGCCGAAATTATAGACGGTAAATTATATGGCCGTGGCGCAGAAGACATGAAGGCAAGCGTTGCCGCCTTCACCGCCGCCGCGATCCAGTTCATTCGCGAAAATCTTGATTTTGGCGGGTCAATTTCTCTCCTTATCACAGGCGATGAAGAAGCCCGTGCCATTAACGGCACGGTCAAACTCATCGAATGGGCACATCAGCGCGGTGAGGCGATTGATGCTTGTATTGTCGGAGAGCCAACCAATTCTGAGATGATCGGTACGACTATCAAAAATGGTCGAAGAGGCAGCCTTAATGGGTCAATCAGCGTTGAAGGCATACAAGGTCATGTTGCCTATCCCGAGCGCACGAAAAACCCGATAACCATCGGCTTGCCTTTATTAAGCGCGCTTGCAAATGAGCCATTTGATGATGGAAGTGCGAATTTTCCACCCACCAATCTCGAATTTTCAAGCGTTGATGTGGGCAATTCGGCCACCAATGTCGTGCCAGCAAAATTGACCGCGCGGTTTAATGTGCGCTTCAATGATCATTGGACAATAGACAGCCTTGAAGCTGAAATTATACGCCGATTGAAAACAGCAGCACCAGAAGGCGCGCACTACAACCTTGATATCGTCAGACCTGTGTCAGATGTCTTTTTAACGAAGGCAGATGATCTGATTGCTCCCTTGCAAGATGCGATTAAAGAAGTGACAGGCAGGACGGCGGATCTTTCAACGGCAGGCGGCACATCCGATGCTCGTTTCATTAAAAACTATTGCCCAGTGGTGGAGTTCGGCCTTGTGTTCAATACATTGCATCAGGTTGATGAGCACACCCCCGTTGAAGACATCAATACATTGACCCGTGTTTATCAGGCTTTTTTAAAGCGTTATTTCGACGGTTCCTGATGCTCGTACCACAAGATGAAATTCGCTCATCCTTGACGGGGGCTTTGAGAATTCTCTTTAAAGACCCAAAGGCGCTATCATATTTCAATATGACGCCAGACGGGTTCTGGCATTCTTTCAAAGCGATATGGATTGTCTTTGTTCCTTTATCGATCACATTGCTGATCCAGCGAGGCTGGCTCATGTCTGAACATGGGTTATCCTTGGAAGCTTTTCCAAGCGCCATCTTTTTTGCCACTAAGATTTTTGGATTTGGGTTGGAATGGGCCATGATGCCGTTTGTTCTATGGATATTGGCTGACCAACTCGATATTAAGACGCGCTATAGCCCGTTTATTATTGCTAGAAATTGGGCCAGTATTGTCATGGGATGGGTATATTTTATACCTACGCTTACCCATGTTGTCGGCCTCATCAATTTAGATGCAATGGTTTTTTCGCAGTTAATCCTACTCGGCTTCGTTTTGATTTATAGTTTTCGCGTTGCGCGGGCGACACTCGACAAGCCCATTCTTTTTTGCATGGCTCTGGTTTTTGTCGATTTGATAATCGGCCTTTTGATTGGCGGGACGCTGTGGTCCTTTATTGAGCCGACGTTAGTCGCGCCTAAAATATAAAATGCAGTTGTAGTGCGATGATTTTGATCAAATGGGGTGCCTTATTGGCAGACTAAATATCAGGTCCGCATTTTGATAACCTTGCGGCCTCTTAGGGCCAGAGGCAACGAAATAATCATATCATTGCCTCTGGAGATTGGCTTACTCAGCAGGTTCAATTTTCTCCGCTTTGTCGAGCGGCAAATATAGCTCGCCGCCAACACGGAATTTCTCCGCCATGGCTTCCATGCCCTCTTTCTGTGCTTCAGCGCGGATGTCGTGAGAAATTCGCATTGAGCAGAATTTAGGACCACACATGGAGCAGAAGTGAGCCACCTTATGAGCATCTTTTGGCAGCGTTGCATCGTGATATTCGCGCGCTGTATCTGGGTCGAGAGCAAGATTAAACTGATCTTCCCAGCGGAATTCAAAACGCGCCCGTGATACGGCATCATCGCGAATTTGAGCCGCAGGATGGCCCTTTGCTAGGTCAGCGGCATGGGCAGCAATTTTATAGGTAATCACACCAACTTTAACATCATCACGATCTGGCAGACCAAGGTGCTCTTTAGGGGTGACATAACAAAGCATCGCCGTACCAAACCAACCAATCATCGCAGCACCAATGCCGGATGTGATGTGGTCATAACCCGGTGCAATATCGGTTGTGAGAGGGCCGAGTGTATAAAACGGCGCTTCTTTGCAAACCTCAAGTTGCTTGGTCATATTCTCTTTGATTTTGTGCATCGGCACATGACCGGGGCCTTCAATCATGACCTGACAATCTTTTTTCCATGCGATGTCAGTTAGCTCGCCAAGGGTTTCCAATTCTGCAAATTGCGCTTCATCATTGGCATCCGCAATCGAACCAGGGCGCAGGCCGTCTCCGAGTGAGAAGGTCACATCATAAGCACGCATGATGTCGCAGATTTCCTCAAAGTTTGTGTAGAGGAAGCTTTCTTTATGATGGTGCAGGCACCATTTTGCCATGATAGAGCCGCCGCGTGAGACAATGCCTGTGACGCGGTTCACTGTCATTGGGATATAATGCAAGCGAACACCGGCATGGATGGTGAAATAGTCAACGCCCTGCTCGCATTGTTCGATCAATGTGTCGCGGTAGACTTCCCATGTTAGGTCTTCGGCAATGCCGTTTACTTTCTCAAGCGCCTGATAAATCGGCACGGTGCCGATGGGGGAGGCTGAATTGCGGATAATCCATTCGCGGATATTGTGAATGTTGCGGCCTGTTGAAAGGTCCATCACATTGTCAGCACCCCAGCGGGTCGCCCAAACCATTTTATCAACTTCCTCTTCCATAGAAGAAGTAACCGCAGAATTGCCGATATTGGCATTGATTTTAACAAGGAAGTTGCGGCCAATAATCATCGGCTCAACTTCAGGGTGGTTGATATTGGCGGGAATGACCGCGCGACCACGGGCTACTTCATCGCGCACAAATTCCGGCGTGATATAATCTGGAATTTCCGCACCAAAACTTTCACCATCACGCTGCGCATCTTTTGCGGCTTGTTCGCGGCCAAGGTTTTCGCGAATGGCAATATATTCCATCTCGCGGGTGATAATGCCCGCACGCGCATAAGCGAGCTGTGTCACAGCCTTGCCGTCTTTTGCCTTGAACGGCTGATTGCGAATAGGAAATTCCTGGGTCAGTTTGTCACCCTTGGCAAAGCCATTGTCTTCAGGCTTGACGTGGCGGCCTTCATAGCGTTCGCAGTCACCCACGGCTTCTACCCAGCTTTCACGAAAACGCGGCAGGCCTTTGGCAATATCGGTTTCTACATTGGTGTCGGTGTAAGGGCCTGATGAATCATAGACGATGACATTGGGTTCGCCAGCGGTTGGATGCACCTGAATTTCGCGCATCGGTACTTTGATGTCAGGATAGAGTTTGCCAGTTTTGTAAATCTTCTGAGAAGCAGGCAATGGCCCAACAGTAACATTAGGTGTGACAGCATTCATGGTTTTGCTCCAAGGCTTTCGTGCGTTGAAGACCCATTCAGTGTCTGGACTTAAGGAAATTGAGAGCGACGGATTATCCGTGGTATCTCACCATCCCTACGCCAGTGTGAACTGGATCAGGTTCTAAGGGTCAGTTACGCTCGCCGCACTTTTATTCATGTTCATAGTAATGAATATAAATTTAGCTCAACAACCTCTCAGTCTCTTGTCGAGACACCCCCGGTCATGGCACATACTAGCGTTAGATTATCGTTTGATGCAAGAGGCTCGCGACTATTGAAAGAAGAAAAGACAAAAAAGGCCGTTCTGCTTTTGATGAGTGAACTGGATGCTGGCTTTTTTGCCAACCAACTAAAGCAAACTGCTCCTGATACATTGTTCTGGCATATGCAATCTTTGGCGCAGCTTGATGAAACATCAAAGCTACCTGATGTCTCAATGCGGCTTATCGCTTTTTGTTCTGGTACAGTTGTGACCAGACAGATCATTGAGCGACTTGATTTCAATTGCTTCAATTTTCATCCAGGCCCACCAGAGCGCCCCGGCTATATGCCAGCTCCCTATGCCATTCGTGATGGCGCGCGCGACTATGGTGTGACCTTTCATTACATGACACCCAAGGTCGATGAAGGGGAGATTATTCAGGTGATGCGCTTTCCAATTGATGGAGATCAGAACCAAGAAGAAATTGAAACCAATGCTTATAAAGCGCTTTTAACGATGGTGATCCAACGTGCAGCGGACCTTGCAGATATTAGTTTTCGGTTTGAACCATGCAACATTCATTGGTCGGGCAAGAAAACCACACGCGCGGACTTGGCTGCTCTCGAATCAAATGGATTGCAAAAGATGTAACGTGAATGCACCCTCTGTCTTTCTTCTTAGGTTGAGTCTTTGTAATTAAAATATTGTGTTCGAAAGCATTGGAGAGTTTTATGCAGTCTTACAAGTCACGTCATTGCTGGATCCTCATGCGTTTAAATTACATTCGTCTCATTCGCGCCGTTTTAATTGCGATTAGCCTTGGTCTTGCCGCAGCACAGTCTTCACAAGCCGCCGAGTGCGGCTTTAATGAAGAAAGCCTGTGTGACGTTCCTCTTGGTAGCTATTATGCCGTGGAGCCTGAAACGGACGGTGATGCTCCGCGTCCTGCCGTTATATTCTTTCATGGCGGTAGCGGATGGGGTTCGCGCATATTTACGGTGCGCGAACAGATGACAAAAGATTTTATTGCGCGTGGTTATGTGGTTATCGCACCCAATGGCAAAAAGCGCCCCGGCAGCCGATTTGGTCCAGGCTGGGCTTTTATTCCTCAATTTGAACCCCATCGCGATGATTTGGCATTCGTGAAAGAAATCATCAAAGATGCGGGAACAAAATTTAATATTGATCCCGCACGCATTCTTATGTCCGGCTATTCTATCGGTGGATCATTGACTTCGTATATTGCCTGCAAGGAGCCGACAGTGGCAGCAGCTTTTGCGCCAGTTGCCGGTGGCTTTTGGCGGCCTCATCCTGTTGATTGTGAAGGGCCTGTTAAGCTTCTCCATACCCATGGCTGGCGCGATCAGACAGTTCCACTAGAAGGTAGGCCTTTGGGCGAAGTGCCTGGTGGGCACGTGGAGCAGGGGGATATCTATCAAACTTTAAACCAATGGCGCATTGAAAATGAATGTGTAAAGTACCGAGCTGATAAATTTATCACCGATGGGCCTTTCTGGCGCCGCATCTGGACGCATTGCGCGGCTGGCACAGCACTCGAATTTGCTCTTCATCCTGGTGGTCATGAGGTGCCAGCAGCATGGGCAACTCTTGCCATCGACTGGTTTGAAAGTGTCACGGCACAAAAGGGAACAGATTGATGAAACTTTATTATAGCCCCGCATCGCCTTTTGTGGCCAAAGTGCTGATTGTTGCCCACGAATGCGACCTTGCCCACAAGATTGAATGCGTTGATACGAAGGTTGTGCCAGGCAGTCCTAACCTCGAATATAGCGCGCAAAACCCGCTGCGTCAGATACCAGCGCTCATGACAGATGATGGCGTCATGATTTATGATTCATTCGCGATTTGTGATTATCTTATCCGGCTTGCCGATAATGAAACGCTGCTACCTGTGAGTGGCCCAGAGCGGACAAAAATATTAAACTTGCATGCCTTGTGTAATGGTGCCACCGAGCGGGCTGTGCAGACACGCTATGAGACATTTGTACGCCCGGAACAATTTCGCTGGCCTGAGATGATCGACGATAATTTTGGTCGCATAAAGGGTGCGCTCGCGCTTTTGGAAGATAATGTGAAGGCCTTTGATGGCCCTTTCGATATATCGGAGGCTGCCTTTGTTGCTTTGCTTCGCTATCTTGATTTGAGATTTGCAGAGATTGATTGGCGCGCTAATTATCCCAAGCTTGTTGAGTCTTTTGACTCGCTCAACGAGATGAGATGCGTGCAAGCGGCTTACGCTTGAGCGAGGCTCTCAATCAAGAGTCCGGGTCCAATGGCGCGCGTGCCTTTGGAAAGTTCAAACTCCAGTTTAATTTGATTGCAAGGGCGCGGATCATAAATGTAGGAATAGTTGCAATTGCTGTTCTCAATTCATCGCTATAGTTGGTTGACCCGTAGCTGGTTGGGATAATGATGTATAAAAACGCGCCAATTACTGCAGGAATAATATAAATCTCTTGTTTCAGTAGCAGCGGCTCTTCATTACAAATCACGTCGCGCAAAATGCCACCGAAACTTGCGCTCATTGCTCCAAAAAGAATAGCAACAATTGGATGCGCCCCAGCCAGATCAGCTGCCCTTGCGCCCAAGACTGCAAACAAAGCCAGCCCCGCTGCATCGGCATAGAGCAGCCATGTCATTCGCCGCCCTGCTAAACTCTGGTTAAAGAAACACGCAAGGATAGCGCAAATGATGCACACGACGATGGGTAAGGGCGCCTCCACCCAATTGACTGGTAGGTTGCCAAGAAGGATATCGCGCAAAGTTCCGCCGCCAATGCCGGTAACTGTCGCGATCAAACTGACGCCGACAACGTCCATTCCTTGACGTAGCGCCATTAGAGCGCCGCTTAACGCAAAAACAGCCGTACCAGCCATCGCTAACCAAGTGAAATATTCTTGCATGCTCTACCCCCTAAGTGCTGCACATCTGTCTATGTGTATTAGCATAGGATAAGGTGGGATAGAAATTTTTGACCACAATAAGCCAGCATAAAAGAGCGCTAAAAGCAGGTTCAAAGTGTGTTTAATTGCTTGCAACCCTCAAGTTCGTGAGTTTAAGGGTTTGATTTGTGTTTATGCGGTAGGCGTCAGCGATACTTTCTTATTGGTCGGTTTGGCACCATCAAGGTGCGCCCATGCAGGGCGGACAAACAAGAAGTAACCAAAGCCTATTTTTTGGATAATCCAGTAAAGGACTAGGGGCGCAATCACAGCTGTTGCGGTTACAATCATTGAGATTGTGCCAATGTCGGAAATGATACCAAGCTTCAGCAAGATTGCGCGCGAGATTGCCATGGGAAAGAAGAAGGCGAGATAAACAACGATTGAATGTTGTCCGCAATAGCGCAGAAAGCTCATCCATTTTACTTTTGCCAAGAGAGCCGAAACCAAAATCACACCAACAGCGCCAGCAAAACCAAGCAGTAGCGAGACAAGGGGCAAATCACCATATTTCATCACCGTGGTTTCGCTACCAAATTCAACGCTCACGCTGTTGAATATCAAAACGCCATTGAATAAGGCCCAGATAGCCAAGCCAAGCATGCCAAGCCCAACATTATTGCGTGCCCATTCTGCCAGCTTGAAGATATGAGGGGCAAAGAAGTAGCCAGCAAAGAAATAGACATAACGCGAGGCAAATTCGTCAACGATCAAATTGCCTGTATGGATGGGGGCAATTTGCAAAAGGGCGGCGCCCGCAAAAACCACCATCCACGGCAATGACTTCAAAAGTTTGGTGACCACGAACATGATTGGCAGCATGTAGATGAACCAAAGTGTGGCATAGGGTTCCCACAAAGTTTCAAGATATAGAAACGGCAAAGCGCCATACCCATATTCTGCGCCATTGACCGGAATTTTGATGCCAAACTGAATGAATGTCCAAATCAAATAGAAATAAACAAAATGGATGACCTTCTTGTCGAGATAGCTCTTCCAAGGACGGTCAATCACGAGTGCCAGAAAGAGACCTGCGATCATAAAAAAATCAGGCATACGGAACGGGCGGGCATACTCGACCAAATAATGCAGCCAGCCTTCTTCACCGGCGGCTTTGCCAACGCCCAGCGTTGAATGCATCATCACAACAAAAATAATACAAAAGCCCTTGGCATAATCGACCCAGTCGACTCGACCTGTATCACCGGCAGGAAGTGCTGCTTTTAATGTTGTTGCCGTTGTCATTGCGTATCCCATCTCTTCAAAACCAATAAAGACCTCAATATCACAGGGATGCTTGCCACTTTTATAATGTGGGGGGTGCTATGGTCGGCATTTTCAAATCACGCTTAATGAAGCCTTAAAAGGTCATATTTTGTGTATTTTTTGTCTTTCAGCCCTTAACAATGGTTCTTTCTTAACCGCCCCTTAAATCGCCGCATTTAGATTTAATGTCGAACAAAGTCATATGATCTTGGAATGCGCACATTTATGGCACGTAAAAATAAATCCCGCCAAGAACGGATTGAACCTGTTATCGATGTTAACTTTGGTCGCTCAAGCAAGGGTAAGCTTGACATCGAGTTAAATCCTGATGATCGCTCTTCCAGTTCGAAAAAACAAAAAGCAAAGCTCAAAAAAGCGGCTGGTAGGCGCGCGCCAGCTAAGGCGAAGCGAAAAAAAGACCGTGCAGGCAGGCGCTCATCTGGCGGTGGTTTCGGTCGCTTTGTTCGCCGCAGCATATACTGGGGTACGGTATTTGGATTATGGGGCGTTATCGCCGTTTTCGGAATTGTAGGATATTATACTGCAAAGCTTCCCAACAGTGCCTCATGGAAAATTCCTGATCGCCCCCCAAATGTGCGCATTGTATCTGTTGATGGCTCTTTGATCGGACACAGGGGTTTGACAGGTGGCGAGGCCGTCCCTTTCCATTCTATGCCGTCTTATTTGCCTGATGCAATTGTAGCGATTGAAGACCATCGATTTTACAATCATTACGGCTTTGATATTATTGGCTTCACACGTGCCATGGTAACGAATGTTATCAAAGGGCGTTTGGTGCAAGGTGGCTCATCGTTGTCGCAGCAGCTTGCGAAAAATTTATTTTTAAAACCCGAACGCACTTTCGAGCGAAAAGTGCAGGAGTTGGTGCTCGCCTTTTGGTTAGAGGGAAAATATACCAAAGAGCAAATTTTGGAGCTTTATCTGAATCGTGTCTATTTTGGCGCGGGTGCTTATGGTGTTGATGCGGCGTCTCGGCGTTATTTTAAAAAATCAGCGAGTGAGATTAATCTTGGTGAGGCCGCAACACTAGCTGGTCTCGTGAAAGCACCATCCCGCCTTGCGCCTAACAAAAACCCTGAAGGAGCGAAAAAACGAGCGAAGCTTGTTCTGGCGGCGATGGAGCGTGAGGGCTTTATTTCATCAGATGACCGAAAAATAGCACTGACATTGCCTACAAAAACGACCACAAAAACGACCACAAAAACAGCTCCAAATAATCCCGGATCACACAAATATATCGCTGACTGGGTAATGAATGTTCTGCCGCAATATGTGGGTGAGCTTACAGAAAATGTAATCGTCGAGACAACGATCGACGCACATCTGCAAAGCTTTGCTCAAAAAGCTATCGCTAACGGGCTTTCTAAAAACAGTAAAAAGCTAGGCGTCAGTCAAGGGGCGCTTGTGTCTGTTGATGGTATTGGGGCTGTCCGCGCCATGATCGGTGGCCGCGATTATGGTCAAAGTCAATTTAATCGCGCTGTTAAAGCCAAGCGCCAGCCCGGCTCCTCTTTCAAACCGTTCGTTTATCTCGCCGCCATGGAATATGGGATGTCGCCCGATACCGTGCGTGTCGATAAACCGATATCAATTAATGGCTGGAAACCAAAAAATTATTCTAAGGAATACGAAGGCTCGGTGAAGCTGCGCACCGCACTGGCCAAATCACTGAACACTATTGCCGCCACTCTCATTGATGAAGTTGGCCCTCAATCTGTGGTGGAGGTCGCCCAGCGCCTTGGCATCAAGTCTAAACTGACCGCCAATCCCTCATTGTCCCTTGGGACCTCTGAGGTAACACCCTTTGAGCTGGCAACGGCTTATGTGCCTTTTGCAAATGGTGGTTTTCGTGTGGAGCCTTTTATTGTCAAACGTGTAACTACACTTGATGGCAAAGTGCTTTATCAGCATGATGATAATAGGAAATACAAGCGGGTTATTGACCCCGTCCACATTGGCATGATGAATGTCATGCTGACTGAAACATTGATTCACGGGACGGGCAAGAGAGCCGCATTGAAAAACTGGCCTGCGGGCGGAAAAACCGGCACCAGTCAGAATTTCCGTGACGCATGGTTTGCTGGCTTTACCGCGAATTTGACAACCGTGGTCTGGTTTGGAAATGACGATAATTCACCTACCAAACGAGCCTCTGGTGGTAATTTGCCAGCTAAAATATGGCAAGGCTTTATGGAAGAGGCGCATCAAGGTGTGCCAATAGTCAATCTGCCCGGTAGTTATGATGGTAAAATATTAGCAGGTAATCTGCCGCAAGATATTGGTTCCATCTCCGCTCCTGATGGATCACCGAAAGTCATCAAAGCGAAAAGTGAAAAACAGGGCATCAAGGGTTTCTTTAAAAAAATATTTGGCAAAAACTAGAAGCGTTCGCATTATTTCAAATGCTAAGAGCACTCAAATCTGAGCCTCAAATTTTAGTTCTGATCCCAAGCGAGGTTTGGATCTGGAACAGTGGCTGCATTCCTTCCGTGCCGATAATCTGAAATTGCTGTATAAACAGCTTTTCTCAAGTTGTTGAGACTTCCCAGAGCTTCAAATTCCTTTGGCGTTCGACCAGGATTAAAGTCAGAATGTTCGCAAAAATTATCGTTATGAGGTGTTGCAAATTTCTGTTTTGGAATCTGGATATAAGCAACATTTTGATAGGGGCTGATCTTCTCGCTCCATTCAACCGATGCATCGTCAATGGGCATTGATCCGTCATTGAGTTGAACTGAAAGAGCAAAACAGGCTGGCGCTGCGTCCATGTGTCTTTTTAAATTTTTTCTAAGATAATTTGGGTCGTCTAAATCGAAGTCATCTTTAGGGGCATATGCGCCGATTTCACAGGATTGCGCGGAATATTTAACCTGTTGATTTGCGCCAAAAGCATAAGGAGACATTGAGAAATATCGCATATCAAGCGGGGACTTGATTTCGAGGCTACTGTTTGCATAAGCAGAAATAAACCCCCTTATGCGCCAACTAAAAGGATTGTAGCTTGGCATAAAATATTTTTGAACTGCACCTGGCTTGCCAACCAAAAAACCTGATTTGACAAAGTCGAGATAGTCTACCGGATTAGGCGAGAAGAACACATTAAAATTGCCCATCAAAATATCGAACTGATCCACGGGCTGAGACGCATTCGCGGGGGTTGAGGGTGATGTGTCTAAGATTTTCAATGACAGGCCCCGTCCATCAAAACTTTTGTCCGGACGCGGTGTGAAGGCGCCATTGGAAAATCGAACCCATGCTTTATGCTCGGCTCCCGCATTGGCAAACAGGCCAACTTTGAGGTTTTCTGGGAGATTGTCCGCAACTTTAAAAGTCGCTTTCAAACATCCATGAGCCTTTGCGTGGGCATCACGGCGCACCAGTTTGCTGTCGTCTTTATAAATGCCAACCAAATCGGAGATGATATGTTTGATGATGATATCAATTGCTGCCTGTTGTGGGTCGCTTGCCCCTTTAAGCTCTTCAGGCGTCTTGTCGGAAAATTTGTCCACACCCCACAATAGTGCGGTGATTGCCACAACAGACAAACCCGCAACTTTCAACTTGCTACCTATGGACATAAATTACAATTCCCCAGTTTATATTTGTATCAAAAGCGTCTTCGCCCATGTGATCACCGACCAGCATGATATCCATGCTTAAAGTGTTTTCAGATAGGCAACGATCGCCATGCGGTCTTCATGAGAAAACGATGCGTTATTGTAATTATGACCTGTGTTGGTGTTGCCATCAATGTGCGCCAAATGGTTTCCAAGCCGCCTTCTTGCCTCGAAGAAAAATCTGTTTTCGTCGTTTTTTTCTGTCACAAAGCCGACTTTAACAGGGTCAAATTCACGGGTGCCAGACCAAAATGAATAGGGGCGCTGAGATGAAGGCAATAGTAAATCATAAAGGGTCGGGACAGACCCGTTATGAAGATAAGGGGGGCTTGCCCAAATGCCGTTCAAAGGACGACTTGTATATCCAAGCGGGTTGTTTTCGGGCTTTGTTTCGGAAAAAGCAAAAGAGATACTCAAACAATCTTGAAGTCGCTTAGATTTGTTATGGTCGCGATTTGCATTCTCCCATTGACCGCCCAAGTCGATGAGGGTGCTATCCTTATCTATCCGGGAAATACCTTTAGGAATGCTCGGCATACTTAAAAAATTCTCGCCAATGATTCCAGTGAGATCGCTTCTATTAGCCGCCAAGACACCGGCGACAGTCACAGTCATCAATTTGCTGACTTCTATTCTTTCGCCCAATCTAATCGGTTCGCCGCTTCCAATACTGCCATAATCGACCTCCATCGCTTCTCCGTCATCGCTACTCCAAATTCCTGGTTTTGCGGTATCAGAGTAGGCATTGCAGGCCATCCAAGGATCGGTAGCTAGGGGCAATATATTTTTGTTTTGTAAGCTGGCTGGAAGGTTTTTAACTCGTTCCTTCGCAATCTGCGTTCCATAGATAAAGTAGTTATCCTGAACATGAATCTCGCTTTTGGTATCTGCCCTATCCACCACATCATGACAAAGGAGACAATTTTTATTATAAAGGTCTCGACCTTTAGAGGCGAGTTTGGCTTCTTGTTGCTTTTCTTCAGGCGTGAATGGTCCAAAAATTTCTTCTGGCCATTTTGGAGAGCGTAGGCTTTCTAGTGTGCGTTCGAGATAATATAAATTCTTGATATCTACGCTTGATTTGAAGCCGTCATTATTCAAATTCTTAGCAACAACAACATCGCCATAAGTGCCAACAAATTCGCCAACATTGCGAACCAAAGCGCCCACATCAACCCCCCAGTAATAGGCTTTCGGAGCTGCGCCATTGTACTGAACTTTGTTATATTGCGGGGCATTCCAGATATGAGGAATACTCACCGGCGCATCGGGCGTATTAAATTGTGGGTTACTTTCATCAAGAAGAAGAGCTACTTTATTGTAGATGTGTCCGAAGGCGTCGATACGGCCATACCCATAATCAACGTGCGTGTCGTTGCTTTTTCCCAACTGAATATGCCGATCAAGCAGCTTCTTGTATTCAGCTCTCAGCTTATCTTTTCTGTCTTGCTTTGGGGGTGATGATTGGGTGGTAGTTAACACGCGCGCTTCAAACCGTCGCCATTTTTCTTCATTAATAAAGGTCTCATAAAGCGCACGGTTCAGCGCCCCCACAAAGCTCTGAAAGTCTATCTGAGAGCCTCCACCTTCCACTCTGATGTTGCGGCCTTTGTAGCTGATATGTGAGGTGTGGCATGCGGCACAGGTAAAGCCGACCCATGGCTCTTGATCAGATTGATTTTCTTTCCAGCGCAATTTGGTGCGCTGCAAATTCTTGTCAGAACCTTTATCAATCACCAATCCGAATGTAAGTTGTGCATCCTTTTCTCGGCCTGGCACATTTGTTTTTCGCGGAATAAAATTATATTTTTTAACGTTGTCAGGGGCCATGAACAAATCGGTAGACTCTTTTTGCTCAAGAGCCTCAAGCCATTCAAGCGGCAGCATGCGTGAGCCTTGAGATGCTTCGTACCAAAGCGCTCTTTCATTATCGTTCCACCATTGATCCAGCTCGGCGACAGGATCGGGGTCATCGGTCGAAATATTATATGGTCGATAGGGTTTTTCTGTGTAGGATTGAAAACCAAAATATATGAGTGCGACCAGCGGGATAATAAGTACCAGCCATACTTTTCGATTCATAATGCAGCCCCTTGTCGGTCCCTGTTTAGGGTTCAATCATAGCTCACGTTCGTGGCTAACTCTTGACTTCGATAATATCAGCCCCTTACACTGTGTCTAGGATTAAATGGCTATTAATTAATCACATTTCTCAAGGTGTAATGTCAGAAAATTTCAATTTTGAGACGGGCAGAATCTGGCGAAAACTGATGGCTTTTATCCTCTATCAAGACCGTAATTCTCACGTCAATATATTCAGCCTAACAGGCTTCTTTAATGCGAGCCCACCGCGCGTAGCTTGAAAATTTCGAAGCAGGGAACTTTTTATGCCAACTTTCAAAATTGTGCTTTTGGCGCTGACTCTTCTCATAAGCCCTCACACTGTGGCAGCACAAGAAACCGTTTCTTCTGACAAAGATCATGAAGCAGTCGAGACTTGGTCGACAATGCGCTTAGCGCGACGTCAAGCGCTTGATACATATCTCAATGAAAGTCGCACGGGATACGACTGGTTTACCAAATATGCGTTCAGCCAAACTGATGGCACACCGTTTATCATTTTAAAACTCTTCCCGGTTGTTGCCCCCGAGCATTGGGGTAGCCCATCCAATTTTCTAGATGTGGTCGGGCTGTTTAAAGACACCAGAAATCCTGATTATCCAATAGCAACAGGGGTTGGTTTAAGCGTGTTTAATCGCGATGATCCTTTAGCAAAACAGATAGATTACGCTAGCCTGACATGCGCCTCTTGTCATATTGGCAGAGTGAAAGACGATAATGGCAACTTCAGCTATCTCGACGGTGGGGTGAACGCGCAATTTAATTTCATACAATATCAAATACGAATATATGAAACGATCCAAACGCTCTTAAAAGGACAAACCCTGACGACACCTGAAGCGAAGGCAAAATACCTTGCGAAGGTGCTTTTGGAGGCCCTCGATAAAGTGCATGCCTCAAACCCAAATTTCTTTTATGAAAACTACAAATATAATGATCTCGACCTCAATGCGGCCTACGAGAAACATCAAATAGATATATTCAAAGAAAACGCCACCGAGATCATCACCAAGTTTATTAAAAAGAATGAAAAAGATTATGAAGGTCTCACGATACTGCAAGAGCACAGCTATGGAGATCTTGAGGAAGAGTTTAGGGCAGGTTTCCCCGGCATGGCTGACGCCACGGGGGTAGGGACTACAAATGGTTACGCCTATGTTGAAGGGTTCTTTTGGCGACTGCTTGCAAGATTGATCCTGCCGCCAACTCAGGGCATTACAGACTTTATGGCCGTTTGGGAACAAAACCGGCGAACAGTGAGTTGGGATGAGACAAAAACAAAATTTCATAGCGGCGGTGGCCAGTGGAATGGTAATATCCCGATCCCGATTTATCGTAATTTAGCAGCCCAGCTCTCAACGGGTCTTTCTGATATCGATATTCGTGTGTCTGCCTATTCGGTCGAGTTTCTCAATAAACTTCCTGCCCCCGTTTATCCCTTTGACGTCGACCTTGATCTTGCGCGGGTGGGAAAAGGCTTATTTGAGAAAAATTGCGCCAGCTGCCACCGCGATCAAAACGACATCGTTTATACCAACATCGGAACTGATCTCAGTCGCGCCCAAATCATCAATAGTGCCATTCGTGATGCAGGTACTAAACGTCTCGTGAAGGTGTGCTCACCACAAACGACGATCAAATTAAATGGCCAAATCGCAGCCCCTTGTGCCGACTTCAGGGGGGTGTCCCTCGAAGACAAGCAAGAGTTGATTATGAGTACGCTGGAAAGCCAACAAGGCTATAACGCCTTACCACTCGGTGGAATCTGGGCGAGGGCCCCCTATTTGCATAACGGGTCCGTTCCAACCCTCCATCACCTGCTTATGCCTGAAAGCAGACCACAAAAGTTTGTCAAAAGCAGACTCACTTATGACAAGATACAAGGTGGATTTTCTTGGAAACTACCCCTGTCGCTTGAAGACAAAAGAAGCTCAGCCTATGTGATGGACACATCGGCATTGGCGGCTTTCAGTAATAAAGGGCACGATGAGGATATTATCGAAGGCAGCAATAACTATAAACTCAATTGGTCAGATGATCCCGCCGGCGCAAAAGCTCTTATCGAATATCTGAAAACATTGTAACTCGCGAGCGATCTATTGATTCCAGATCAGTTTTTCATTCGCATAGCCAAATTTTTTCAATTGCTTGAGTGCTTCAACTCGATGAACGGGTGATAGTCGCTTGGTGCGCGATAAAATCCAGACCCTTTTCCCGTTAGGGGTTCCCACGACAGCGGTGCGATAATTTGGGTCAACCCAATGAACGATATAGTCTGCGCGAAAGGTGAGGAATTTTTTGAATTCAACCTTGAAATAGCCAGGCTCGGGTTGTGTCGCAACGCCTTGTATTTTGATCAAACGAGCCCCTTTTTCGCAGGTGTTGGTGACAGAGAATTTCCCGCCTTCAATGCGATTATAAATGGCCTTCGAGTTTTTACATCCATTTTGATAAAACACAGGCAGACGCGCTATTTCATGCCATGTGCCCAGATAACGCTCGATATTAAATCCTTTGACGATGCGCGCATCAGCATGAGCTGGTACGCCAAGAATACCGGTTGTAAGCAGGCTCACGCAAAGGAGCGTCGCAACTTTCATTGCAGTTTTACGTGGAACGGCAAATGAAATCATTGTAGAGAGACCTCGATTAAAAGAGAACCTTGATGCGACATAGTGCGGGCAGAGATCACATGACAATCACGTTTTGTTAGATTGCAAATTTTAACTACCATTATATTAAACATAAGACAGCAAACACAAATGACCAACAAAACTGGTGGGCTCCACGTATGAACTTGAGAGATTTGGAGTATCTGGAAGCGGTAGCAGTTCATAAGAATTTTAGCCGTGCAGCCCTTGCCTGCAATGTTTCGCAACCTGCGCTATCCAGCCAAATTAAAAAGCTCGAACAAGAATTAGGTGTCGAGATTTTCGACCGGCGCAATAATGAAGTTTTGTTGACAGAGTTTGGTGCGCGCATAATCGACAAAGCAAGCGCAGTAAATCGCAATGCCCGTACAATAAAAGATGTTGCGATGCAGTTTAAAGATCAGGAGGCATTTCCGTTTAAACTCGGAATAACGCCAACACTCGCGCCTTATCTCATCGGCTATTTCCGCGATTTGATAGGTGATCTTTATCCCGCAATGCGGGTCGTTTTGGTGGAAGATAAACCGGTTCAATTGGCTCGAAAAATTGAAACGAGAGAGATCGACGTGGCTTTTCTCGCCCGTAAGACATTTGATAAATTAAATGGAAAACAAGAAAAAGCGACACTCTCCTTCCAGTCTTTATGGCTGGAACCTCTGTTTCTTGCAGCAAAGTCGGGCACGCCTTTAGCCACTCGCAAGAGTATTTTGGCAAAAGACGTTCCAGCTGATCGTCTTATTCGCTTCTCAATTCCTTTCGGTTATGAGTTGGAGAAAGATCTGCCAATGACGGCTGATGAGAACGAAACCAAAGTAGAGTTCGATGTCACAGCAGCTCGGTTTGAAACGGTTTGCCGACACATTAGCCACAGTGAGGATTGCACTATTGTCAATTCAATTGCGGCTGAGCAATTTACAAAAGACCGATGGGGTCTGTCTTTCGTCCCTTTTGAGGATGCTGGCAACAAACGCGATTTGGGTGTGGTTTCCCGCAAGGGTTATAATCGCCAGTCATTGCTGGACAACTTCACAACAGCGATTCTAGGGTCGCCACCAGCGGGTACTGTCGCTATTCCTAGTCTGTAGAACGACTCACTATGACATTTCATCTTGCGCCACGTACAAAGCGTTGGTGCGCGCAACTGTCTTATGAATGCATAGCGAGTTAAATCATGCATTATTTTGCCAAGAATTCAGAATAAATGATAAAAAAAATGTGAGTTGCCGTGAGCGGTTCAATATTCCGATTCCAGTTAAATGCCATAATACACTGTTTTAAATTGATTTTTTTCCGTAACGACCCGAGAGGTGTCGTGAGTATAATGAGTCCTTATATAACGCATAAGGACAATGTATTTCAGCCAAATTTGACTTTCTGCAAGGTTCCACGGACCCAAAGGCGCTACCCGTCTGCGCTGTTTGGACCCTTAAATTACCTATTGGAGAAAAGTCATGGCATCAGGGATTTTAGCAAGTTTACGCTCAAAGTTTTTGAATACGTCGTCGCTGGCTCAAGAAACAGTCCGCGATAACCAAACACTCGTACAAAGTTTCTTTCAAAACTCAGTTGTAGAACATGTTCCAGCATTTTTGCTGGATAATGATTTTGCGCGGCTTTTGAATTTTGGCCTTATCACAACACAAGACTCCCCTTCCGCTGTTTCTGTCACTGGTGATGATGCGGATGTTTTCAACTTCCGCTCTGCGTCAATTGACGCAAATGGCGAGAACGCGACCGGCATCGATGTGACAGGTAGCGCAGATATTCGCAACTTTGGCGATATCGCTGGCGACTTTAACGGCGTTAGCTTTTCAGGAAGTCAGTCTTCTGGAAGTCTCGATAACTTCTTTAACGCAACAATTTCATCAGATAGTCGTGCGGTAAACATTCAAGGTAACAATGTTGACGTGCGCAACTTCGGCAATATCTTGGGTACTGGCGATCAACGCAACGGTACAATCTACACAGACGCGAGCGCTGAGAATTTCTCAATCGGCAACTTTGCTGGTGGTATCATTGATGCGGGTGAAGGCAATCAAGGTGCGGCGATCTCTTTGCAAGTTGGCAATGTTGAAAATGATGTTGTGTCCGGCAATATCGTCAACGGTTTTGGCTCAACAATTCAAGGTCGCGGCCAAGCAGCCTCTGACACTACGCTTGCTGGTGACGGCATTCGGGTTGATAACGGCGCAGAAGGTACGGTCTTTGATAGTGATATCGTCAACAGTGGCCTTATCTCTTCTGAGAGCGAACAAGGTACAGCTGGTGGTATTCGCGTTGCGGATGGACAGGCGTTTGATGGCCAAATTTTGAACACACAAACAGGTGTGATTGAAGGCGCTGCCAATGGTCTTTATATTGGTGATGCGGAACATGATCTGGACGTATTCAACTTTGGTACGATCAGTTCAGACAGCCGCGCAGTAAACATTGATGGTACAGGCGTCGATCTTGTAAACGGCGGCACTATCATTGGTACTGGCGACCAACGCAATGGTACTGTTTATGCTGACGGTACTGCCAACAACTTCTCAGTTACAAACCTAGTCGGCGGCACAATCGATGCAGGCGTTGGTAACCAAGGTTCTGGCTTTGGTGTTGAGATTGGCGAAAATAGTAACAGTTTCGAACTCAATAACGCTGGCCTCATCCAAGGTCGCGGCGATGCTTCTGCCGGGTCAAACCTTGCAGGTGACGGTGTTCGTATTGGTAATGTTGGCAATATCGGCTCAACCGATGCAACAATCAACAATACCGGTACGATCACGTCTGAGGGTGCTAATGGCACTGTTGCTGGTGTGCGTTTCGTCAATGGTGTTTCATTCCAAGGCGAGTTTAACAATGCTGGCGAAATCAGCGGCGTACAAAACGGTGTTTATTTCGGTAACCCAGTTGATGGCGAAGGCGCTGACCACACGGGCGGTGTTTTCAACAACCTTGAAGGTGGTGTTATCTCTTCTGACAGCCGAGCGTTCAACATTGATGGCATCGGACTTGAAGTAAACAACGCTGGCGAAATTGTCGGTACAAGTGACCAACGCAATGGCACAGTTTACGCAGATGGAACCGCGCAAGACTTCACTTTCAATAACGCCTCAACCGGTGTTGTTGATGCAGGTGCAGGCAATCTAGGTTCTGGCTTTGGTGCAGAAATTGCTGGAAGCAACACGTTCACTTTGAACAATGCAGGCCTTATTCAAGGACGCGGCGATGCGGCGGCTGGAACCAATGCTGCTGGCGACGGTGTTCGCATCGGCAATGTTGGAAACACTGGTGACTTTGATGGTGACATTACAAACAGTGGCACAATCACATCAGAAGGTGCCAATGGAACCGTTGCGGGTGTGCGCGTTGTAAACGGCGTGAACTTCCAAGGTACATTGACCAATAGTGGTCTGATCTCTGGCGTTCAAAACGGTGTTTATTTCGGAACCAGCAATCACACAGGTGGTCAATTCATCAACACGGGTGAAGTAACATCTGATAGCCGTGCATTGAACATTGATGGTGAAGGTCTCGAAGTCATCAACGAAGGCTCAATCCTCGGCACGGGTGATCAGCGTAACGGTACTGTTTATGCAGATGCAACAGCGGATAATTATACGCTTACCAACCGTGGTCTGATCGATGCTGGAGAAGGCAACAATGGTTCTGGTGTATCGCTTCAAACAGGCGATGTGGCTGGCGATATTGTTTCTGCTTCCGTATTCAATGAAGGCACTATCCAAGGTCGCGGCGATGCGAGTGAAGGCAACACCATTGGTGATGGCTTGCGCGTATTTTCTGGTCAGGAAGATGCAAGTTTTGCTGGTGTTATTCAAAACGAAGGCCTTATCGCTGGTTCTGATACATCAGATGAAGCTGCGGGTATCCGTATTGATGGTGGTGTCGATCTTCTTGGTGCGATCATCAACGAAGGCGAAATTCGCGGTAACGTGAACGCCATTGATGCACGTGAAGCAGGCGCTGTGACGATCGTCAACGATGATGAAGGCGTGATCAATGGTAATGTATTGCTGGGTGACGGCGATGACATTCTGGTCAACCTTGGTGAAATCAATGGTGTGATCGACGGTGGTGCCGGACGTGATGCTATTATTGCTGGTGACGGCGACGACACGCTTGTTGGCGGTCTCGGCAGTGACTTCCTAGAAGGTGGAGACGGCATTGATACAGCTGACTTCTCAGATTTGGATGTTCCTGTAACAGTTCGTCTTGATGTAAATGGAAATGGTACAGCAACCCGTGAGACTGGTTTTTCTGTTGTTGTTGATGATGCGATCGTCAATGAAGCAGGCGGTTCTTATGGTGAGCAGTTCATCGAAGAAGCGGTTGCTGGAAATCTTTACTACAATATCCACACAACGGATTTTGCTGGTGGAGAAATTCGCGGTCAGCTGTTTGTTGAAAACGATGTAACCGAGGACGGTTTCCGCGTTATCACCTTGGCAGGCGATCTCGATGCAGCCCAAGAACCTGGTCCATTGTCTGACAGTGCAGCAACAGGTGATGCAACACTGACAATCAGACAAAACCTAGAAACAGGTGAAGTTGTTTACTCAAGCGAACTCAACGTTGTTGGCCTTGCTGAAAGTGACCTGCAAACACCGGCTCCAGGCGTTCTGTCTGCTATTCACTTGCACAATGCACCAGCTGGCATCAATGGCCCAGTGGTTCAAGATACGCTTGTGGATGCGGGTGCAACACTGGATGTGTCTGAACCAATCTCTGCACTTGGTGTTGTAGGTGAAGATGTCATCGATGAAGTTGTTGAGACTGACGTGCTGTTTTCAATTGAAAACGTTATCGGTTCTGACGACGTTGATACCATTGACTTGAGTGCATTTGGTGACGGCGTGACAATCGACCTTGATGTCAACACACCCCAACCTGGTCCTGCATCGCAAGATGGTGAAATCCGTGTTGATGGTGAAGTTGTTGGTGAAGTTGATGACTTTGAAAATGTCATCGGTACATCTGGCGATGATCTGATCTTGGGTAACAATGAAACCAACATCCTTGAAGGTGGTGCTGGTAATGATGCCATCCATTCCTTCGGTGGTGTCGACACCATTGATGGTGGGAGCGGTATTGATACTGCGCTCTTTTCAGCAGGTGGTGGCGTTACGCTTGATCTGGATGAAGATGGCAACGGTGTCGCGACCATAGGCGATGCGCTATCTGACACTGTTTTGAACTTTGAAAACATCAATGGTTCAAACAATGCCGCCAGTGCAAATGGTGGTGCTGATAATCTGTCAGGAAACTCCGGCGTTAACGTGCTCAACGGTCAAGCCGGTGATGACACGCTCAACGGCGAGGGTGGCAATGACACGCTTATCGGTGGCCTAGGCAACGATACGCTTATCGGTGGTGCAGGTGCAGACACGTTCATTTTTAATGAAGGCGACGGCATTGATACCATCGTCGACTTTGAAGCAGGCGTGGATAGCATCGATCTTCGTGACTTCGGTCCTGACTTCGACGTTGCAGGTGCGCTGTCTAATGCACAACAAGATGGTGACGATGCAGTCCTCAGCCTTGGTGAAGCAGCAAGCGTGCGCCTCGCAGGTATCGATGTTGATAGCCTAAGCGAAAACGACTTCGCGGCTTAATCCCTCCCAACAAACCGGAGTAGCGGCTGTGGCCGCTACTCCACTTCCCATTTAATCCATACGAAGAGGTGTCGTGATGGTCGATAATCAAAACCCAATTTCTACAGCAATGAAGGCTCTTAAGAGCGGTTTTGTTGCTATTGCTTTGTTCAGCCTTGTGTTGAACCTGTTGATGCTTACTGGTCCTCTTTACATGCTACAGGTCTATGACCGGGTACTGACAAGCCAAAATGGAGATACGTTGATTGCGTTGAGTCTTATTCTCGCCGGTGCTTTTCTTGTCATCGGACTGCTCGAGTTTATTCGTTCCCGTATTCTAAGTCGGCTTGGAACCAAGTTTGAATTGGATGTTGGCATTCCCGTTTTGACAAGTGCCATGCGCCGTAAAGTAGAAGGCCGGGCCAAAACCGGAGATAATGTCGTCGCCGATGTGAATGCCTTTCGCGATTTTCTTTCTGGCAGTGGGCTTATTCCATTCTTCGATATGCCGTGGGTTCCAATTTACCTTGGCGTTCTTTTCATCCTTCACCCCTATCTCGGATTGCTCGGTGTTATCGGTGCAGTTGTGCTGATTGTTCTTGCAATGATTAACAGTTCCGCGAGCAACGAACCAATGCAGCAAGTGGCGCATAATCGGGGTCGCAGCGATGGTTTATTTGAAACCTGCGAACGCAATGCGGAGCTTATCCAGTCTATGGGTATGCGTAACGATCTTGCTCGCCGTTGGAATTCGTTACAGATCACATCAAGTTATTTCAAAACCCAAGTGACAGATCGTATCTCGACTTTTGCAACGATCTCGAAAACCTTTCGCATGGCCTTACAGTCGGCAGTACTTGGTGTTGGTGCAGCACTCGCCATCACCGGCGACACCTCAGCCGGTGCTATGATTGCAGCAACCATCATCATTGGCCGTGCGCTCGCGCCCATTGACCAAGGAATTGGTCAATGGCGCACCCTATTGGCGGCGACTATGTCGTTCCGCAAACTCAAGCGCTTAACGCTGGATCACCCTATCGAAAAGCCTAAGCTGCCATTACCAGATGCTAGCTCAAGCCTCAGCGTAAATATCCAAAAAGCAGGTCCACCCTTGGCGCAAAATGCAACGCTATCAAACATTTCATTTAATATGGATGCTGGAGATGTTGTTGCTGTGATCGGACGCAGTGGATCGGGAAAGTCCACGCTTGCAAGAATGCTCGCTGGTATCTGGTTTCCCCAAAAAGGGGAGGTCTGTTTTGATAAAAACCCGACCAGCCAATGGAATGGTGATCAACTAGGCCGAATGGTCGGTTACCTTCCGCAAGATGTTGAACTGTTCGATGGCACTATCCGCAATAACATCGCCAGATTTGCGAATGATGTTGATGATGAAGGTGTCTATAAGGCGGCAACCGATGCAGGTGTTCACGATATGATTTTGGACTTACCTGATGGCTACGAAACAGAGCTTGGAAAAGACGGCGTATTCCTCTCCGGTGGACAGCGTCAACGCTTAGGCCTTGCACGGGCGCTTTACAAAGACCCGTTTCTTCTCGTGCTTGATGAACCAAATTCCAATCTGGATGCTAATGGCGATTCTGCCCTTTTACGAGCGGTCCAAGCAGCACAAATGCGTCGTGCGGTTGTCGTGGTGATGACCCATCGCCCAAGCGCCTTGCAAGCCGTGAATAAAGTTCTGATTCTCAACAATGGCACCCAAAGTAATTTTGGTCCTAAGGAAGAAGTGCTTCGACAACAAACCCGTCAAGTATTCGACAATAATCCGGTCAAACGCATTCAAGCAACAAGCGATGAAATTGCGAATGTCGCAGAAAACGTAAAGGTGCAATCATGAACCAGTCTCTTAAACCCTATACAGGAAATTCCAATGCACTATCTGCGCAGGATCTCTCTCAGGCCTATATGGCGAGTTCAACGCGAATCTCGCGATTGGTTATTTTGGGATTGCTTTGCGTTATGTTTTTTGTCGGTGGCTCCATTTATTGGTCATTGATGACAAAACTGGATGGTGCCGTCGTTGCGCCTGCTTCTTTCGTGGTGGAGGGAAACCGCAAAACAGTCCAACACCTTGAAGGGGGGATTGTCAGCGAACTTCTCATTAAAGAAGGTGATGTCGTCGAAGCCAATCAAACCTTGTTACGGCTCGATAGCACTGACACGGATGTCAATTTAACCGTGCTAGGCAGTCAGTTCTCCGAATTGGTTCTGCGTCGCGCTCGCCTTACGGCAGAGCTTCAAGATGACGATAGTTTTCCGCCTGTTCGTATCGATCCAGAGATTTCAAAGCGATTGGATGAGACAAGTTTTCTGGCTGCTTATCAGACCCAAAAACGCCTGTTTGATACGCAACGAATTGCAAGGCAAAGTGAGGAAGAAATCATGCAGCAACGGGTTGAAAGTCTAAATCAAGAAATTGAAGGATTAGAAAATCAACGTGAAGCGAACCAAAATCAACTCACTATCGCAAGACGCGAATTAGGCGCCCTACAAAAGCTTTTAAAACAAGGCTACACGTCAGAAAGCCGTGTGAATGTTGTGAAGCGTGAAATTGAACGGCTACGTGGTCAAGACGCGTCTTTTAAAACCTCCCAAGCACGGGCGCGCAATCAAATTGGCGAGCTACAGCTCACCGCTTTAAGTGAGCAAAAGAACCGACGGGAACGGGCAACCGCAGAACTTGCTGCAACTCAAGCGCAATTGGCGACTGTAGAGCCGCAATATTTAGGTGCTGTACAACGGCAAAAACGCATTGATGTGAAAGCGCCAGTCAGCGGTAAGATTGTCAATTTGAACATCTACACACAAGGTGGTGTCATCCGTCCAGGTGAAGATATTTTAGATATTGTGCCCGCAGATGAAGCCTTGGTCGTGGCGGCTCGTGTTAGTCCGACTGATATCGAAAAACTGCGCATTGGACAAGAAACGCGCGTTCGCCTAACCGCATTCGATCAAACCAATGTGCCGGAAGCGCAAGGCATTATCTTAGACCTTTCTGCCGACAGCATTCGTGACGAACGCAGCGGTGCTGAGTATTTTGTTGCGAAAGTGGAGCTTGCTGCGGAGCAGTCAGCCGATGTCGAAGATTTAAAGTTCGTGCCCGGTATGCCTGCTGATATCTTCGTCAACACGGGTGAGCGCAGAGCGATTAGCTATCTCTTGCAACCACTCAGCAATCGCCTTTCACGCACATTCATTGAATAGCCGAAAGTTCGAAGTGAGAAACAAGAAAAGCACCGTCTATTATAGATAGTAGATGGTGCTTACTTATGCTTGTCCGGTTTCATATTAAGATGGGGAAGCTGTCGCTTTCTTGGCGTTTATTGCAACAAATAGAATTTCCAGTAATATTTCCCACGAATTGAAATAAATCCAATTGAAAGTATATCAAGGAAATGGAATGAGATATTGGTTAGAGTTCTTAAGGACAAAGGTTCAAGGACTTGGAGCACTCAATGAACGGCCAAAACTGCTTGAGTTTTTGGTCATTATCCACTCCGAAGATCAACATGGAATAAAAGTGATGGAAAATGTCTGCGCTAGCTTTGCGCAGGCGAAAATGCAATTCACTGTCTTAGACTTGGCATCGCAAAACAGCTGGCCAAATCTCGATGCCTATATGGGCATCGTATTATGTACTGAAAGAATTAAACAAATAAACGCTGTTCAAGCGTTAGAAATAGAAAAATACGTGCATAATGGCGGCGGGCTTCTTGTGGCTTACCGCAGCTGGAATCGTTCATTGGAAAACATATTTGGATTTTCCTCTCCCTCCGAATTCCTTGAAGTTCTATCGCCTGGGTCAAGTGGTTTCGACTTTTGTACGGAGTTATTTCCCGGTCTTTCCGAACTTCGGATAACCGATAATGATTGGCATTTTAATCATTATCAACTGGACTTGAATCAGAAAGATTTGAATGCAGATTGCGAAGTTCTGATCACGGATATCGAAAAGCGACCGATAGCTTGGTTCCATCGGCCAGGTGCCGGAAGGGTAGTATATTGGAATACTGGGATCCTCAGCAGCCGCCTGCTGCGTGGGTTTGTCCTCCAAACGGCTTTGCTTATATTGCCACTTGGTGTCAGTAGCATTGCAGGTGTTGGCTTAATACATGTGGATGATTTCCCCCCTGCTTTATCGGATTTGGAGACAGAACCAATCTCTACTGAGTTTCCGGGGATGACACATAACGAGTTTTACTACGACATTTGGCTTCCTGATATGATGGCTCTCAAAGAACATTATGGGTTGAAATACACGTTCTACACAATAATGGATTACGCCGATAATGACACAACCCAACCTGCTAAATTGAACGTTGAATACGACAGAACCCTTTCGAAGGAATTGAAGCAACGGTTTGCGCATGTAGTTAACAATGTAGAAGATGATGAATTCGGTTTCCACGGTTACAACCACGAACCACTAACCGAACAATGCTGACCAGAAATTGATTGCGTTGAATCCAAATTAAGGTATGCCCGCGATCTATGGCAGCGAAACGTTCCATTCGAGCTGCCAGTTTCATTCGTTCCAGCGAACAACTGGTATCATCAAGACCATATCAAATTACTTAAAAAAATCTTTCCTGAAATTTCAACCGTTAGCAGCTTGTATTCATTTGGAGATCGAGACATGGGTGGAGCTCGGGAAATTGGCCCAGAGCCCTGGGAAGACTCCCTTCTGTCTTTGCCGCGTGAAACCTTTGGATATATCCCGAACCCTCGCGAGATGATGATGATGCTCTCCCAGATTGCTGCCACCGGGTTTTGGAGCCATTTCATTCACCCTGACGATGTTTTTGATATTCCTGAGGATGGCAAAAATATTACTTATGTCAGAAATAAGAACCATAGGAATTGGCGAGGTGTTAACGCCGATGGATCTGAAAGCTTATTATCTGAACTGGATAACTGGATTGGAACAGTAAAATCTTTGTTCCCCTGGCTTGAATTTCTCACGACGGCTCAAGCCGCAGATCGATTCAGGATTATTAGTCAATCCCAAAATCAAATTTCAATCTCTAGAAAAAAAATAGAAATTCAGTCACCGTTATCAGGCTTGTATTACGTGAGAACTGACAAATCTATCAAGCTTAAACCAGAAAGTAGTGGACAGGTGCTTGATGCTAAATTCGTATTTAATGGTATTCTGCATATTATTAGGAGTCCACCAGGCAAGGGTGTTTTCTTAATACAAGATGCATGACGTTATCTATCTAATTCTCCCTTATGTAATCGACCTATGTGATTTCATAGGCGCTGAGCGGGGACAAATATAAGGTAATTTGGAACCAAGAGCTGTCTAAACTAAGAGAGAGTTCAGCTCATCTTGTTGGTTTCATTATGCGGCCCTGTTTTGCATAGGCTTGTCTGCTGCGATGTAATGCAACCAACCTGCACATATCCTGACACCATTTGAGCACAGCTATGCTGGTCAGCTCGGATGAGTGTCCTGTCCATACATTTGTTTAGAGGACAGCACTAAAACAAGTCCAAGCGACAACAAATTTTATCTAATATTAACCATAATCCAAGATTGTACCGCAAATATCAATTTTTTAAATCTTTACTTGTAGTGGCGCACAAAAAGGTTGAAGCGGAGTTAGGTCTTTGGATTGTGGGCGTAAAGTTGCACTGGGACGTGCACTGAAATCTAGTAAAAAACAACAATTTACTCGTAAATTCGAAGGTCGAGCTTTTTGTGTGGCTCTCCTAGCGAGTGCTGCAATTTGCTTAACCAGTCTTGAAGCATCGGCGCAAAACATAATCCAAAACCCCGGTTTTGAAATAAACCCACCGTCAAACTTCGGTAACAATGTGGGCCATTCGATTTCTCCGTGGGTGATCGGTCCCGGCCAGCAGCCTAATGTGGTGCAGGTAGACGGTGCGGGCGGTCAGAGTTTTTCTTCAGGTACATTCGGCCCTGAATTTGACGCGCAAAATGGTGGTACGGGTGCAGGTGGCAACGTAAATCAGCACTATCTGGACGTGGCAGATGGATCAAACGATTTCTTCCAATCGTTTACAGTGCCTGCATGTGTCACGGATACGGCCGATATCTCCTATACGCTTTCAGGTTTTTTCTCGCTTCGAGCTGGTGCTGGAGGCTCGGGCGGCGCTGGAGCGACTGGCTCAATCCGTATCTTGAATGGGGTCGGTACAGCCGGTGTGCTTGTTGGCTCTCCTGCGACTGCTATCATTCCCGCAAGTCCAGGCGCGCCAAATACTTGGGTTCAAACAAGCGCAACAGTCGACCTTGTGCAGGGTGTTACATATTCTTTTGTCGTGGAAATGCCTGATCCGGTAAATTTTGACGAAGCTTCACTCACATTTGCCTCGACTTCTTGTCTGGACATTGAAGCGAGCGATGACGATTTTAGTACGACGCCATTCGATAATACGGGTGGTACGACTGCGACTGTTTTGACGAACGATACGTTAAACGGCGCACTTGTCTCGACTGATGGTTCTCAAACAACAATCTCTATAACCGATGCTGATGGCCTGACCGGTGTGACCATTGCTGATGACGGTGTCATCACCGTTCCAGCGAACACGACG